>JAIRTF010000081.1 GCA_031255075.1 Bifidobacteriaceae bacterium
ATTCACCCAGCTAGGCCCAGTAATCAAAGACTTCCTGGAGTCCTGAACTGGGCCCTTTCGCAGCAGTGGGCGCCTAATCTGGCAGCACAGCGGCACGGTCACTGCTGTCCCAGAGCTGCTGCCTTCATCTTGTCCAACTGCGCCCGGTTTTGGTCAACGAAGATCTGCTCCAATTCAAGGTGAACGGCTAGGAAGCGCATCTCAAAATCCGTCTCGGCTCGGCAGTCATAGTCTGCAACCGCTATTTTTGCCTCGGCTGGCGAACCGACTAGCGAGCGCTGGTTCGCGGGTGCATCGGTGTCCCAGAAAATTCCGCCACTGCCTGGCCCAACTGTGCCATCTGGCGCGGTGCGCATGGCGAGAGTCAAGGCAGACATAGGATTCGGATACGAAATACCGCCCGTACCCGGCGCCGCTACCTCGCCCGACAGGTCAATTCCAGCCTTGGTCATGCACTGCGCCCACTTAGCGGAGAGTTCCACAACCCTCTGGTCCTCAAACACAGTGTGATCGGCGAAAAGAGCCACCGAAAGCGCCAAATCCCCGAACTCAGCGTTGAACACGTCTTGCGGGCTGATGCTCTCGGTTCTAGGCACGGCCCGATAGGCATCTGCCCCGCACCCTGCATCGGTGTCAGGAGCTTCGGGGTCAGGCTCCTCCGTGCCCCAATACGCCTTGTTGTAGGCACGTTGCGCACCTGGGCCGAGCGATGCAAAGTAGTCATCATTCAGGGTCCCCCAAGTGTCCCGCTGCGACCACAAGTCATCGCCTGTGTACGGATCTATCGGATCGCTGGTGCCGTAGCCGAAGCTCTCAACATCGGCGCGCGCGGCCGGCAGCAATGGCACGGCGATACTGTCTTCATTGAACGAGAGCATCTGATCTGGTGTGGTTAGCGTCCGGTATTCGGTGACGAAATACTCGAACCCTTCTGCCGCCATGCACTCGGCGATCAGCGACTCGCGCCGCTGGTGCTCTTCGGCTGCTGCTTCAAACGCTTCTTGCAGGTCCTGCTCATCCCGAACAGGGCCGTCCAGATAGCGTGAGTATTCGGTGAACGGCGTGTCCTGGTCGATCATGATCCAGCCATGGACAAAACTGCCGCCTTCGGCGCTGACAAGACCGGGTCGCTCGGGAACATCAGGGTCCGGCCCGGTGCACCCGGCCGCGATGAGGACCAGGGAGGTGGCGGCGCCAACGGACGCCACCACCCGCCACCCGCTCGACGGCGCATTGCTCCGCGCCCCGGGCACCGGGAGCCGTCGCTCACAACCAGGCGCCGCAGGCCGACCTCGCGAGGACAGCATCAGGCTGTCCCGACTGAGGCAGTAGGCGGGGCCGCAGGGAGCGGTTCGATCAGGCCGTAGATTATGTCGATCACCTCATGGAGGATATCCGGCGGCAGCTGCTCGACGTATTCAGCGTCGCGGGCCTCAAGGTCAAGGATCCTGGCCTGATCGCACAGCACCACGCCGGCCGTTTCGGTCCGGGAATCAAGCCGCGGCTGGATGGGGATTCCTTTGTCAGTGCGAGTTATGGGGCAAACCATGGCCCGTTTGCGGAGGAACTGGTTGGCCGTGGCGTTTGACACCACGACTGCGGGGCGCCGGCCGGCCTGCTCATGACCGGACTGGGGATCGAAATGGGGATCGAAATTGAGCCGGATGATGTCGCCTTGGCGGGCCTGATAGCCGCTCACCAAAAGACTTCTTCCCCAACAGCGGACGGGTCATATTCAGGGGCGGCATACCCATCAGTCCAACCAGCCGCCTGCAGCCTCTCAGCCAGGGTCTTGTGGGTTGGCCCTGGCGTCGCCTTGGTCAGCAGAACACCGCCATCCACAACGGTCATTTCGACGGGGTCGCCTTCCTTGAGGGCCGCCTGAGTCAGGAGCGGCTTGGGAAGGCGCACCGCGTTGGAGTTCCCCCATCTTTGGATAGTGGTGCGCATAGCAAACCCCTCCCATTCAGTAGATACGACGTATCTACATGCTAGTCCCGGGCCGCATTGAGAGCAATGGCCCCAACAGTTCTTCCAGGGGGTGAAGAGTGTTGCCGGGGCTAGGCCGCGGGACTAGCATTCGGGCATGGATTCTGCCGAGCTGCCGGGGGGTGACCCGGGCGCCATAGAGACAGGCGCGGGCAGCCAGCAGGCAGCGTTGACGGCAGACAACGCGGCCACCTCAGAAGAAGACCGCCCGAACCGCTGGAAGCGGTCAATTCTGGCCATCTTGGCAGTATTTACGCTGGTCGCAGCGCTGACCGGCGGAACCTGGATCGGGTCCACGCTGGCGCCATCGGCCGACGCGCCGGAGCCACCAGTCGAAAAGGTGACCGTGCCCGCGCTTGGCTCCGCCAAGACCGAACCGCCGGCGCCGGTGGCAGACGGGCCCTATCCCATAGCCCACCTGCCCGGCGACGTGCCGGCCTACGCCGAACCCGGCGGCGAGGTGATTGGAACGGTAGCCGGCAGCTGGTGGGGCTACGACTCGAAACTGCCAATCCTGCAACGGCGCGACGGATTCCTGCTGGTGCGGCTACAACAACGGCCCAACGAATCAACCACCTGGATTTCCGCCGAGGGCATCACCATCACCGAGACGCCGTACCGGATAGAAGTGGACCTCACCACCCACCGTGTACGCCTCTACAACCTGGGCCAACTCGAAATGGACATACCGGCCATCATTGGGCGGCCCGCCACGCCAACACCCGCCGGCCACTACTTCGTCACCATGCTTCAACCCGGTCCATCAGCTAGTTACGGCAAACGGGTGCTGATCCTGTCCGCCCACTCCGAAACGATTGACAACTGGCAGGGTTCGGGAGACGCCGTCACTGCCATCCACGGCCCGCTCGGCAACGAAGGATCGGTAGA
>JAIRTF010000139.1 GCA_031255075.1 Bifidobacteriaceae bacterium
GCCATTCTAGCTATCGTCCTCTTCCTCCGGTCAGCTGTGCGGCGGCCGCCAGACCTGACCGACGGGTCCCTTGCCTAGGGTTTGCGGACACTTGGACCAAGAGGTCTGGCCAGGTAGACTATAGAGGTGACAACCACTCTCAATGTTGCGGAAGCCAAGGCAAACCTCTCGCGGCTGGTAGCGGCTGCTCTAAGCGGTGAGGACGTGTACATCGCGCGCGCCGGCAGGCCGGCTGTGCGGCTGGTACCGGTGCAGGAAACCGACCAGCGGGTGTTTGGACGTTGGCCATGCCACCTGGACCAGGACGCCCAGTCTCGGTCATTGGCGCCACTGGACACGGACGAGCTTTCGACCTGGGGAATCGAATGAGGCTCCTGCTGGACACCCATGTGGTGTTGTGGGCCACTCGCTCTCCGGAAACACTCAGCCAGACGGCCCGGGTGCTGCTGGCAGAAACAGACAATGAACTGCTCCTTTCACCAGTGGTGGCTTGGGAACTAACGATCAAACACCGCCATGGCAAGCTGCCGGAGGCTCAACCGTTGCTGGCCGCATACTCCACGGTAAGAGGCGACTTGCTGGCCGAACCATTGCCCATTTGCGATGAGCATTCGCTGCTGGCCGGAAGCCTCGACTGGGCACACAAGGATCCCTTTGACCGCATGCTGGCAGCTCAGACGATGCTCGCAGGAGCGGCTCTGGTCAGTGCGGACCGTGTCTTTGATGGGTTGCCTGGGTTGCATCGGCTTTGGTAAAACCGACCAGCGGCCGCTCGTAGCCGGTAGAGTCGGCACATGAGTGGTCCCCGGCGGTTGTTCAGCGGATTATCCGCGCGGCTGCGGCGGCCAAGTGACGCGGGCGCTGTCCCGCTAAAGGCGATCTCAGTGGTGCTCTTGGTTATGAGCTTGCCCTTCCTGATCTTCGCCATTACGTACATGAGGGTCCTGGGCAGCCCGCTGATGATAGTTGTGTCCGCCTTCATGGTGTTAGCTGGTGTCGTCGGCCTGGCAATCAGCCTGGCCACGCAGTCCGCAACGCGTAAGTACGCCAGTTTCTCTGCTTCGCCCGATCAGCCGGGCCTCGGTTCCTCTCAGGTATTCACGCCTTGGGCGCAGCCGCCGGGCAGCCCCAGCCAGAGCTGGACACCGGCAGGTCCTGGCAGCGAACAGATCCAAGAGGGCTATTCAGCCCGTCCAGCCTCCGGCGGACCCGACCAAAGCTGGACTCATCTCTCAGACGACCAGTTCCGGGATTCTGGGGGTCTGCCCGATGCGCGGCCACAGGGCAAGTCCAATACGCCCGGCCGGCAGATCCGCGCCGGGATTTTCCTTATCCTGTTCGCGCTGGTGTTCGGCGGCATTGTGCCGGTGCTGTCCTTCTTTATGCGCGCGGAGCCGAGCCAAACTGCGGAAGTGGCCGCCCGCGTCACATCAGTACGTGAGTACCGCGATTCTGACGACGACCTCACCTGCAGTTTCCGCTACGAGTTCACGGTTGACGGCCAGGTGTACACCGGCAGATCGGAATCCTCCCTGTCCAGCTACTGCCACCTGAACAATGGGAGCTCTGTGGCGGTGAGGTATGACCCAACCGGGCCGCAACATAACAGTCACATTGCCGATCATTCGGCCTTCAGGATTGTTATTCCGCTGCTCCTGCTGTTCGCCTTGATACCAGCCTTCGGCGGTGTCCAAAGCATCGTTGCCGGCGTGCGCTCCCGTCGACAACCACGCTGACCGCTCGTCCCAAGGCACCTCCTCCGGTGCCCGATGCCGCGCCCCAAGTTGCGCTTCAAGGCTCCCGGCACCACCGGAAGACCCAAGATATGGTCGCAACCTGGCGCGTCCTCCCATCTCTGGTCCCTGCGGCGGGGGCACCCCGACCAAGGTGTGACATATGTTATACTCGGGGTTGTGAAGACAGCTATCTATGTGCCTGATTCGAAGGCGGAGCGGTTTGATCGGGTGGCTCGCCAGGCTGGCCTCAACCGGTCTGAGTTCTACTGCACTGCGGCTGAGAGGCTGGCGGATGAGCTTGAGGGCAAGAATTTGACCGCCCACATGGACGCGTTCTTGGACGCCCACCCGCAAATGGACGATGGCTGGGCAGCGGCCGCTGGTCAAAGACTGGGCGAACTCTCCGAATGGTAGAACGCGGTGCCCTCTACTGGGCAGAGTTGCCCGGTCAGGGCCAGCCAGACCACGCCCCGGCAGGGCGGCGCCCGGTGCTAGTGGTCCAATCCGATCCGTTGAACCGCTCCAGGCTGGCCACAGTGATTGTTGCCGCGATCACCTCCAATCTGGATTGGGCCGGCGCCCCTTCCAGCGTGTTCCTACCTGCCTCTCTGACCGGCCTGAACCGCGATTCGGTGGCGAATCTCACTCAGATCGCCACCATCAGCCGCTGGGAGCTGCTGGAGCCAGCCGGGCACGTGCCACCAGAACTGATGACACAGATCAACAAAGCCTTGACCCAAGTGCTAGGCGTCTAGCCAACATTTTCCCCCACCGTGCCTCCTAACCTGCAGGCGCGAGTTGGCATCGGAACTGCTAGACTAGTCACATGACTAGTCAGCTTGCCGAGAGACACGGAGGCGTTTGGCCGGTACAGGATGCGAAGGCTCGGTTCAGCGAACTGCTTGATACATGCATTGACAAGGGCCCCCAGACAATCACCCGGCGCGGCATTGAGGCCGCTGTTCTGGTCCCAGTCGAGGAGTGGCGCAGGTCCCAAGAACAGCAACGGCCAACCCTCAAACAGTTGCTTCTTTCCCAGGAAGGCCGCTTTGAGATCGATCTCCCACCGCGCGGCCAAGCCAGTTGGCGCGGCCCGCAGAGCTTTGAAGACTGACATCATGTTCCTCCTGGACACAATGGTGGTCTCAGAACTCCGTCGACCCCGGCCCCACGGTGGTGTGGTGACTTGGTTGGCGTCAGTGCCAGACGAAAGGCTCCACGTATGCGCGCTCACCTTTGGTGAGATGCAGGCCGGAGTAGAGGCCACCCGCATCCAAGACCCGGCCAAGGCAGCGGAGATCGAAGCGTTCCTTGATCGCGCCGCCGAGACCTACAACGTTCTGCCCATGAACACGGCCTGCTTCCGGGCATGGGCAAAGCTGATGCGCAACCGTTCCCAAGTGCTGGCAGAGGACGCGATGATTGCGGCCTGCGCCCAGGTCAACGGTCTTACCGTGGCCACCCGCAACACCAAGCACTTCCGAGATCTGGAGATCCCCCTGATAGACCCCTGGACCGCAGCGCCCCTGTCCTGACGGCCTTCATCAGGCGGGTCAATGAGCGTGCGGTTCGGACCCGAGCAGGGCACTGACCAGGCGCCACGGGCCGGATATGCGCCGCTTCTTATCGTTGGGGAGCTAGGAGTGCGTCTACGACCTGGCGGAGGAGGGATCTGGATCGGGCCAGGCTCAGCCGTTCGGAGTTGACCATGGCGAGACACAGGCCGTTGACGGTTGCAAGCAGGATTGCACGGGCGTCCGAGGTGGCGGCCTTGGGTAGGGCGCCCTCCCGAGCCAGCATGTCCAACCAACCGCCCACGCGAGCTCGGCCTTGCTTATCCAGCGCGTCGAACAGGTCACGAATCGGCTGGTGGACTTCCAGCCCGTAGGCCTCGGCCTGGAGGGTTATCCAGGACTCAAGCGGTGCCACGCCCGCACCTTTTGAAGGCAGGAATTGAGCCACGCACTCGAACAGCCGCTCGGCCGCCGGCACCGACTGGTCAGTGATTCGCAAGTCGGACAGGTAGGTTCCGAGCTGGCGCAAGGCCAAGGCCTCATGGAGAGCGCCCTGGGTCGGATAGTAGTGGCGCAGGGTACTGGGGCCAATGCCAGCCTCAGAGGCGATCTTCCGCACTGACAGATCAGTCTCGCCAGCCGCGCGGAGACGTTCCGCCGCTGACAGAATCTCCTCTCTGCGGTCCGGTTGCACGGCCCCATCTTCCTCTAGTACAGTGTACTAGTACAACGTGCTAGAACCGCAGGAGGAACGATGCAACACCTCGAATGGGCTCAAGCCTTTGTCCAGGACCTGCCCTCCTGGCTGCAATGGGCGGGAATCGGTCTGATCGCCGCGGTCCCCTTCATCGAGTCCTACCTCGGTTCAGCTATCGGGGTGGCGATTGGGATTCATCCAATCGTCGCTGTGGCGGTGGCCATCGCGGGCAACACAGCATCAATGCTGATCCTGGTTCTGAGCGCCTCTCGCGTCCGAGGCAGGATTGTTGGCAACAAGGACACGACCCGGTCTCCGCGGCGACAAAAGCTCGCCGCGCTGTTCAATCGGTACGGCGTGGCCGGGGTGTCCCTCATCGGCCAGACAGTCCTGCCCAGCCAGATAACCTCTGCGGCGATGGTCTCATTCGGCGCCAGCCGCACCAGAGTGATCGTCTGGCAAATCATCTCCATTACCCTGTGGGGGATTGCCTTCGGCACTATCGCCACACTCGGACTCCAACTCATCTCGGCCACCAAGTAGCCGCCCAAGAGACAGCCACTATGGCAGCCGATGCCGCCCGCTTCCGTCTAGGGTGTGGGCCCGCGTCTGGTGTCGTAGACCCTCAGTCCGCCACAACAGGTCAGCCTTCAGGCCGCCTGCCCTGGCCACTAATACCCCCAGGTCAGGACTTGGATGATCGGGTTGCCTCAGGGGTTGGGGTCTTCTCTTGCCAGGTGGTGGTCCAACTGCCATTGCCGAGCGCCGGCAACAGCAGGGGTTTGGCGCTGGCCAGGCGGGGGTTGTAGATGGTGTCCATCTCATAGCCGCCGGTCTTGCCGCCATCTCCGTACGAGCCCTGGAACCCTTGGAAGCGCTCTGCCAGAGAGCCGAAGATCACAATCTTGCCCCGCAGAACAGGAGTCGCGTAATTCTGCACCCGCAGGCCGCCTGAAGCACAGTAGACGGCGGCATCGATCCGCAGGATATCCCGACCACCGGAGTACTCGGAAGGCCAGTTCGGCGCAAAACTGTAAGTCGTCGACTTCTGCCAAATGATGCTGGTTCCGGAGCGGACCCCCTTGTACGTTCTGATCTCCGGGCTGAACACCTCGACAGCCTCCCCGCCGATCAGACCGATCAGGTCCGTGGTCCGGTCTGCACCGAACAGGTCGCCGGTGAGGATCAGGCTCCGATCAGCGGCCAACGTCAAGTTGCCGCCAGTCATGACCCCTTCAACCCACAGATTGCCGTAGCCATCAAACCTGTTGGAGTAGGTCATCGCGACCTCGTAGTTGTAGGAGGCGCCCACGCCTTCGGTGCCCTTGTAGTTGCCAATCGGCAGTTTCCCGGGCCGGTCCTTGGTGCCGTCAATCATCCCGGAAGGGATCTGCACGGGGGCCACGCCTGGCGCGGCATCGACAAACACCAAAGAGTCAATCGGTACCTTGACGCGCGCGCCATCGGCGGAGGCAAGCTGGGTTGGGGTGCCGCAGCCGGGGCGGTCTTCGGTGGTGCGCTTCGACCAGACGGTCATCATGTCGCCGTCCAAGACAATGTAAGTCGGGCCCTGGTAGAGGCAACCCAAGCCGGCATGGGACTTGGACTTGGCGTCCGCGACGGTCGGCATCTGTAGCGGCTCGCGGAATTCGGGCGCGGCACCCGTGAAGTTCAACGAACCCTCACCCTCGTGGCGGGCCACGGCACAGCGCTGCCAAGTTGGGTAGTCCCCTGCCTTAGCAGCCTTACAGCGGGGGTCAGCGACGGTGAATTTGCCGCTGATCCTCGCGCCAGACCCCATGAAAGTGTCGTTCGAATGGACCGGACCGTCGAACGTGTAGCTGTTGTTCCACCAGCCGAACCGGCAGTCCCGAGTCTCGCCACGCGGACCATACACGTAGGTGCGGCGCGGCTTGGGGTTTGTCGGGTATAGCTGCTGGGTTTCCCAGTAGTAACCCAGCTTCGGCCGGTCGGCGTCTTGAGCCCAGTTGCCACCGCATTCTTCAGAGGTGAGGTACGGGCTGTACGCGCCGATGGCGTCGTTATACACCGCCTGGTCCGACGGATCAGCCAGGGCGTAGTCGGAGAAGTACGCCCACTGTTGGGTGGTCTCACGCGCCAGGGTGGCTCGCACCGACCGATAGACATCGCCCGATCGGCCGGTTGATAGCACCTCGGCATACTGAGTGGACGGGTCATATTGGGTGATGGTGTAGTGGTACTCCTGGGGACGCCGGCCTTCATCATCAGTCAACATCTCCCACCGCGGCTCCATCGCTTGGTCCCAGCCGCAGGTGGCGGCAAACACGTCGCCTTCCTCCACAGGACCGCCGGTGGCCTGTTTGTGGCAGTAGCTGGTCTGCTCGTCCCGGGTGTCCTTGATGGAGTCCAGGTAGTCAGGGTCAATCCGCAGTTCGGTGAGCAGGTCAGCCACTCCCGCACCCGCGGCCGCTGTAGCCCGATCCACGTCCTGGGTGTGCCGTGAGTATTTGGTGGACTGGGTGGCCATGGTCAAAGCGCTGGCAATTACCAGTCCGGTGATGGTCAGACCGGCCAGGGTCGCGACCAGCGCGCTGCCGGCCTCAGCATCTTGCGGTTGGTTGGTCCTTTTCAACTTGAAAATCACAGCTTGCGCCATCCCTTCACGTTGTGTCGTTTGATCAGGTTCGATTCGACTTTCTCCCCTGGCGAGCCCTTCTTGCCGGTCAGGGTCATGTTCACCTCGACGGCCGCGATCTGCGTCAGGTAGGTGGCCGGGATGGATTCCAGCATCCCATCGGCGCCCGGGTTCAACTCAAGCGCGTACGCGAAGATCGCCTTGTTCTTGACGCCCCGCGCCAGGATCTTTTCGTCGAAGAGTTCTTCGGGGCACGATGCCGTGCCCTTGTCACACCACACGGCCGTTCCGTCAACGTCAACCAAGGGCCGCTGTACGCAGCGTCGTAGTATGTCGGCTTCTGCTTCTTGGCCGGTCCAGCAGGCTTCGCCGACCACCAGAGTCACCTTGGACACGACGCGTCGGTCTGGAGAGGTGTCTTCCAAGGCTGCCGTGAAGACCACCTTTTCTGGCTGGGCCACTGAGAAGACCCGACCGGTGGCGTCCTCTGGGTCAGAGGCGGCATGGCTTAGAGCTTCGCTGAGCCAGACGGAGGTTTCCCGCATCGAATCAACGGTTTGTTGGCGTATCAGGTTGACGGCGTTGTGTTTGACCAGAGAAGTGGTGACAGTAGCCAACAGGATGAATATCGCCGAGGTGATTGCCATAACGACCAGCAGTTCAACCAGAGTTGCCCCTGATTCGGAGTTCCGCTCATCGTCTGGTTGGGTGCAGGCCAGGCGCTGGTTGAGGCGCTGTCTGGGGCGTCGGCACATCATGGGATCACCACCTCTTCTGTCAGGCGTTCACCTGGTGTCAAAGTGATCGAGATAGGGGTTGAACTGCCAATCCGCAGTCCGTACGTGGACGGGTGCAGCCGGTCGAATTCGGCG
>JAIRTF010000148.1 GCA_031255075.1 Bifidobacteriaceae bacterium
CAAGAAGCCCAGCATCGCTCGGAACTTCGGCCGCACCACCCGCCGCACCCGCTCACCCGAATGCAGGATGATCGTCCTCTGCTTGAACGCCGACACATCGTTCTCCCTGAACACCTCGACCACAACCAACCCCAGGCCATCCGCCAGGCTCCCGCAATCCGCCTCCTGCCGATCCACCCCCCGCTCCGACCCCGAAGGGTCGTCGCTGATCCTCACATAAACAACCGCCCGGCCCGCCATCAACGGGTCCGCCGCCTCTGCGGCTGCCCCCGCGCCGAGTCCCCGCGCCTGCGGCTTCGCGGCCCCAACCGCCCCTATACCCTTGCCTCGTTCCGCCATGTCCCGCTCCTCCGTCTCGTGTTCCCTAAAACGCAGGTACGTTTGCTCCACCACGGCTGGCTGCCTTGGGGGTGAGCCGGGCGCAGGCCAAGGCCGCCAGGGTGGCGACCAGCACCACGGCGGCGCCGACTAGCAGGGCCGGGCGGTAGCCGTGGGCCACCACCGCCCGGACAATCAGTGGGCCAATGATCTGACCCAGGGCATAGCCGGCGGTCAATACGGCTACGGCTCGCCGGAACGGCAGCTGCCGCCCCAAAGACATGGTCAAGGCCACCGTGCCCATGAACGTGCCACCGAACAGCAACGCCGCGATCAGCACACTGACCGGACCGCCGGCCAAGGCCGCCAGAGCCAGCCCAACGCTTTGGATGGCCAAGGCGGCAGCCAACAACAGCGCGCCGGGCAGCCGCCGGGCTGCCCAGGTCCAGACGGCGCAGGACGGCGCTGCCGCAAGGCCTACGATCACCCAGGCGCCCGGGCCGATCGATCCCACTCCGGCCTGGGCTATGGCCGCCACCAGGAACGTCCCGGCTATCACGTAGCCGGCTCCTTCCAGGGTGTAGGAGATGGTCAGCGACACAGCCGCTCCCTTGCCCGCCAGGCGCTTCTTGGCCCTTGCCGCCGGCGCCGCTACCCGGTCACCATTCATGGCCGGCGCGGCGGTTCCGGAAGCTGTTGCCGGGGGCGGCTCAAGCGGCATAGTCCAAGCCAAGGCTGAAGTGATGGCGGCCAAGAGGGCAGAAGCCTCCCAACCGGCCTGCCAGCTGGCAGTCTGACGCAATACGAGCACGGTCAGGCCAGTCAGGGTGATGCCCAAGCCAACACCGGCGTAACCCCAACCGGACAGGTGCGCCGTGCGGCCGTGAAGGTGGGCTAGCAACGAGGCAGCGGCCGTCATGAAGACGGCGGCTGAAGCTACTCCGCAGAGGCAGCGCAGAGTGCTCCAGGCCAAGACGCCTTGGGCTAAGGGCATGGCCGCCAAAGTGGCCGTCAGCACCACCATGGCCCACCGAAAACCAGCTCTGAACCGAACCAACTGCGGGAACACAATCCCCATCAGAGCGCCCGCAAAGTAGCCGGCATAGTTGGCGGTGGCTACTAGGGCGCCGCCCGCCGGGTCCAGACCGGCTTGCTCGGCCATCAGTGGCAACATGGGGGTGTAGGCAAACCGGCCCACGCCGATCGACACCACCATGGCCGCACAGGCCTGGGCTGCCGTCAAGCCTGGCCTTGGGCTGACGGCGGGCCCCAGACGTTCACCTACCGAAACAGCGGGCCGCGCTGCCGCCCCAGAGCCGGCCGGCTCCGTGGCTTCCAAAGACTCCCTAGACCTCAAAGCGAATCAATAGACCGATCCGGCCGTGATGCCACCGTCAACCAAGAATTCGCCTCCGGTTGAGAATGAGGCGTCATCGCTGGCCAAGTAGACCACCAGGGCAGTGACCTCAGCCGGTTCAGCCGGCCGGACCAACAAACTGGCGTCCCGGTCACCGGCGGCTGGGCCGCCCACCTGGTCAATCATGGCTTGGGTCATGGGCGTGGCAATGTTGCCAGGATGGACCGAATTGACCCGAATGCCCTGACCAGCCAATTCCAGCGCGGCAGATTTGGTCAACCCGCGGACGGCGTATTTGCTGGCCGTATAGCCATGCATGCCGGCCACGCCCTGCATACCCGCGGCCGAAGATATGTTGATCACCGAAGCCGGCTTGCCACGTCGCAGCGCCCCAACACAGCTCTTCAATCCCAAGAACGGGCCTTTGGCGTTGATCGCCATGACCAAGTCCCAGCTTTCCGGGGTGTATTCGTCAAGGCTGCCGCCGTTCAGAATGCCGGCGTTGTTGACCAGCACATTGAGTGTGCCGAAGGTCTGCTCGGCCAATTCGACAGCCTGGGCCCAGTCTTCCGGGCTGGTCACATCGAGGTGGGTGTAGACGGCCGAATCGCCCAATTCTTCGGCGATCTGCCGGCCGGCATCGTCAGAGATGTCGCCAATCACCACCTTGCCGCCGTGCGCCACAATTCCGCGCGCGTGTGATGCTCCCATGCCAGACGCCCCACCAGTCACAATGGCTACTTTTCCGTCCAGGCGATTTGTCATGATGTCCTCTTCCTTCCCGCTAGTTTTGCCTGTTCTGCCTGGGGCGTAGTCCTTCAAGTGTAAGTCGGCTCTAGGTAGTTTCCGTAATCCGACGGCCGATGCCGCGCCACCCGTCTCCCAGCCGCCGCCGCGTTCTGCTTCGCGCGCGCCACGTATGGGCTCTGTGCGCCATGGCATTCCACCGTCACGGCCCTTCCCGGTGGTGCTGAGTGTGGTCGCGTGGTTTGCGCCGGGCCCGTTGGACGGCTGGATCGGGGATGGGGACCGCGGCGACCAGATTGGCGGTGTATTCCGATTGAGGGTTGGACAGGACCTGGTTGGTGGGGCCGGCTTCAACCAAGCGGCCCTGTTTGAGTACTGCGATCCGGCCGGCCAGTTCTTGGACCACCGCCAGATCATGGGAAATGAACAGACAGGCGAAGCCCTTGGAACGTTGCAATTCGCGGAGCAACTCAAGGACCGTTGCTTGAACGGACACATCCAAGGCGGAGGTTGGTTCATCTGCTATCAGTAGGCGGGGCTCCAAGGCCAGCGCCCGGGCCAGACCGATCCGTTGGCGTTGCCCGCCGGACAGTTCATGGGGGTAGCGGTTGCGCATCGCGGGGCTCAGTTTGACCTGGTCAAACAGATCGCCAACGGCTCTATCCAGGGTCCGTCCGCGGAGACGGCGAATCAATCGCAACGGTTCACCGACGGATTGTCCGACTGGTAGACGTGGGTTCAGCGAGGATGCCGGGTCCTGGAACACCATGGACACTTTGCGCCGCAGTTGGCGCAACCCTTTGTGGCCAAGGCCGCGCAGTTCCGTGCCGGCCACTGCCAGGGATCCGGAGTGAACCGCCAGCAGACCAACTGCGGCCCGGCCAAAGGTTGTCTTGCCGGAACCGGATTCGCCTACCAAGCCCAGCACCTCGCCTGGACCGATGCTCAAACTGACTTCGGTGATGGCTTGGAACGAACGCCGTCTAAGAGTCTGGTCCTGGTAGACCAAGTTGACCTTGTCCGCAATCAGGATTGGCCCAGGCTTCGCGGCGGAATCCGCAGAGCTTGGTCTTGGGGCTGTCAAGGCCGGGGGAGGGGAGCCTGGGCCAGCGGCATCGGCAGGACTGCCGGTAGGGCCGGTAGCTGGGGAGCGGGCGCTTGGGCTGTCAGGTGGTCTTTGCTGTTCCGGCGATTGTGTTGATGCCGCTGATTCGGGCAGCTCAGACGGGGGTTGCGCGCTGCCTCCTGGGTCCAGGCGTAGGCGTGGAACGGCTGCCAGCAGAGCCTTGGTGTAGGGGTCATGCGGTGTGTAAAAGACCTGGTCGGCGCCGCCCTGTTCAACTAGACGACCGGCGCTCATGACCAGCACCCGGTCAGCCAAGTCCGCCACAATGCCCATGTCGTGGGTGATCAACACAATCCCAGCGCCAATTCGGCCCCGCAGGGACCGCAACAGCTCCAGAATCTCTGCTTGAACGGTCACGTCCAAGGCGGTGGTCGGTTCATCTGCCAGGAGCAACGCCGGGTCAAGCGCCAGAGCCTGGGCAATCATGGCCCGTTGGCGTTGCCCGCCAGATAGCTGATGAGGATAGAAGTCCAACCGTTGGGCCGGCTCTGGCATGTCGACCAGTTCCAAGGCCTCCAAAGCGGCTTGGCGGGCAGCCTTGGGAGACATTTGGCGGTGGGCTCTGAGCGCCTCGGCGATCTGGAAACCGATGGTATAGACGGGATGCAGGGCAGTCATCGGTTCTTGGAACACCATGCCGATCCGCTGTCCGCGCACCCGGGTCATGGCCCTTCCGGTCAATCCGACCAATTCCTGGCCGCCCAGCTTGGCTGAGCCACTAGCCCGCCCATTGGGTGGCAACAAGCCCATCAGCGCCATGGCAGTCTGGGTCTTGCCGCTGCCGGATTCACCAACCAGTGCCACCACTTCGCCGCGACCGACCTGGAAGGTGACATCTTTGGCGGCGGTAACCCAGGCGTCATCGGTCCAGAATTCAACTGTCAGGTCGCGGACATCCAGGGCCGGCGTTTCGGGCGCGGGTGAGCCTAGGGAGTTGCTGTCTAGACGGGATGCGCCGGCGCTCTTGTCAACCATTGGCCGGCCCTTCGGGTGGATCGGAAGACTCGGTCGCATCGGCAGGGGGAACTGGGCTTGCCGCCGTGGACGGCGTGCCGGCGCCTGGCCCTTCCGCGTGATCGGAGGGTTCGGCGGGAACGTTTGGCGCGGCATCGGCGGCGGTAATAGAAGCCTTCCCCGAACGGGAGGCGGACTTGGCGGCGGCCCGAGCGGCCCGGCGCAAACGGCCGGGAGTGGGCAGACGGCGCTGCTGTGGGTCAAAGGCGTCCCGCAGGCCATCACCCAGGAAGTTGATCGCCAAAGCCACTGCGACAATCAGGACGCCCGGCCACCAAAACAACCAAGGCCGCAGGTCAAACGTGTCTTTGTATTCGAAAATCAGCGTGCCCAGCGAAGTGTCCGGGTACTTGATGCCGAAGCCTAGGTAGGACAGCGAAACCTCGGTCAACATGGACACGGCCATCAGCAGTGTGGTCTGAACCACCACCACACCCACCGCGCCGGGCAGGATGTGTTTGAAGATCAGCCGCCGGTTGGAGGCGCCTGCCAGACGCGAAGCATCCACAAATTCGCGTTCCCGCAGCGCAAAGAACTCGCCACGGACCAACCGAGCCATCTGCGGCCAAGCCATCAGAGCCAAAGCGGCGCCCAACACCACGGCCGATGTGCCCTTGCCGCCGGCCCAGTTGCCCAGCACCGCTCCCACCACACCGGTCGGCAAAATGGTGGTCATCTCAATCACTCGCAGCAGCACGCCGTCCACCCAGCCGCGGAAGTAGCCCGCCACGGCGCCCACCACCACACCAATCAGACCGGCGCCAAAGCCCATCACAAACATCACTGTGAGGGACTGTTGGAAGCCCCGCATGGTCATGGCGAACATGTCATGGCCAATGTCATCCTGACCAAATGGGTGGGCGCCGGGATGGATGAAGGGGAAGGCGGAATCGACTGAGAAGGTGGGGCCACCGTCAGGGTTAGCCAGCGGGTAGAGGGCCGAATAGCTCTTATGCCACCAGCCCGGAATTGGCCCCCAGCCGATGGACGTCACGGCCAGCAACGCCAAGCCCACCAACACTATGGCGGACAGCACCGCCGGCCGGTGGCGCTTGAACCGCCGCCAAACCAGCTGGCCCTGGGATTGGCCGCGGGTCGGTTGGTGCTGGGTAACCGCTGACTGACTCATGTGGCCACCTTGATTCTGGGGTCCAGCCAGGCATACAGCAGATCCACCACAATGTTGCACAGCACCACCGTCAAAGCTGACAGCAGCACCACGGACATGACCCCGTTGACATCACCGGACTCCAGGCTGCGTTTGAAGAACGTGCCGACTGATTCCCAAGCGAAGACGTTTTCAACAATGACCGCGCCGCCAATCATGCCCGCAATGTCATACGGCACCAAGGTGGCCAAGGGGATCAACGCGGACCGGAAGGCGTGCCGCAGCACCACCACCCGCTCATCCAGACCCTTGGCGCGGGCGGTCCGGACATAATCCGAATTGAGCACCTCCAACATGGCGGCCCGTTCAAACCGGGTGTAGGCGGCAAAACCAATCATCACCAACACCATGGTGGGCAAGAACAAGTGGGTGGCTATGTCCAGACCATGCAGCCAGATGGAGCCCTTCAGGTTAGGTGTGACAGCGCCCGTGGTGGCGATGGCCCGGCCGCGAACCCGGGGGTCTGCCATGTAGCTGGGCCAAGCCCGCATGATGCGGTCCGCCACGGCCAGCAGCGCTACCAGCAACCCGGCCAGGGCGCCGCTGCGGGCCACTGTGACGCGATCATCGCCTCCCAACAGGTAGCCAACCACCGCACCGGTCAGGCCTAGTGCCGCCACGCACAGCACAATGCGCCCAAGGTTGGCGCCCACAAACACGAACTGCAACGGATAGTAGGCGGCCACGCCCAGCCCGGCCACCACTATGACCGCCCGGCGGGCGGCACGGTGGCGCGGCCCATTCAACAAGAAGGCCAAAGCCCAACAGCCGGCACCACCGATCAACGCCATGCCCAGTAGGCCGGCTGGAACGGCCCACGGCCCAGTGTTGACCAAACCGATCCCCGGAGCCTTGAACCAACCCAAGCCACTCAACAGCAAAGCGAGAGCCGCGCCGGCAACACCGGCAATCAGCCCCAAGGTGGCCCGGCGCCGCGCCCGGCCAGTCATCACCATGGCCACCAAGACGCCGCCCACCAGGCCAAATATGCCGGCTTGGAGCAGCGACAAGTGCCCTTCTT
>JAIRTF010000149.1 GCA_031255075.1 Bifidobacteriaceae bacterium
GCTGAAACGCAGTTCGCTCTACTCGTTGGCGGCGGTGGCCTTCCTGGCCGTCTTCCGCGAAGGCGCGGAAACCATCTTGCTGTTCCAGGCCTTGCGAACCCAGGCCGGCGAACATGCCCGGCAGCTGGGCTACGGCTTGGCCATTGGCGGAGTCGTCTTGGTGGGGGTCTATCTGGCGATTCGCTATCTGTCTGTCAGGTTGCCCATCCGGCCCTTCTTCTTGGGCACATCCGTCCTGCTGGCAATTCTGGCGGTGTCCTTCGCGGGTTCTGGCGTTGGTGAACTGCAAGAAGCCGGCGTAGTGCCCCTCACCCAAACACCCTGGCCGCCGGCGGTAGACCTGTTGGGTATCAAACCCACGTTTGAGACCTTGGCCGCCCAGGTGGCCATCTTGGCCGTGATTGTGGGCCTGGCCATTTGGTCGGTTAGCCGGACCCGCCGCCGCGCGGCCCAGGCCCGGGCGGCCGATGCCGCGCCACCGTCCCCCGAAGAGGGAAACGCTACGTCCCCCGCGCCTGAGGATGAGCTGAACAATCCGCCGTCCGGTTCCCCGGGGGAATCCGGGGACCAGCCGGTTGATCAGCCTGTCTTAGATCAGGGCGCAGGGCGGGATGCCGCTGAGGCGGCCCCAACCCCAGCGCTGATTGGTGCTGACCAAGTAACAAAGGCGCGTGAGGGCGCGCACCAAATTGAAGGAGTGGAAAACCCATCATGAAAACCCGAATCAAGCCGGTTGCCCTGTTGGGCTCGCTGGCCTTGGCCGCGACCCTGGGCATGAGCGCCTGCGGCACAGAAGACAAAGACACCAAGCCATCTACCACCCCCACCGGGGATGTGGCGGCGCCCGGTGACGCCGGCTTCGAAGAGATTCAGATCGGCGAAACCCTGTCCGCGCCGCCGCTGGAAGTGACTGCGGTCTTCTTCCAGCCGGTGGACATGGCACCAGCCGGCATGGGCTTGTCAGCCGCCGAATCCGACCTTCACTTGGAGGCGGATGTTGCCGCCGGCCCCAATGACCTGGGCTTTGGTGTTGGTGACTTTGTGCCCAACTTGACAGTTGACTACTCCATCACAGCTGAAGACGGCACCGTCAAGTCGGAAGGCACGTTCATGCCGATGAACGCCTCGGATGGTCCGCACTATGGCGCCAACGTGGCTCTGCCGGATGCCGGCGTCTACAAGCTTCAGTTCAAGATCACCTCACCTGAGGAAGCCGGCCATGTGCTGCATATCGACAAAGAAACCGGCGTCACCGGCAAGTTCTGGACTGAGCCAATCGTGGTGGAGTGGGATTGGGAATACACCCCCCACGAGTGGTGATTTGTGGGTTATCCCAAGGCTCCAAGGGCTCAGGACTGGTCTGCCCAGAGCTTTGGGGTACCCGCTGATGGGTGTCGCTGTCAGTGATGCTCGCTATCAATGACAGCGGTGCCGTTTGCCAATGAGCCAGCCGCCCGAACCCCCGGGCGGCTGGCTTTGGCGTCCCAGGCCGGCGCAGACCAGCGCAACTATTTGAGGAGGTAGAACCGATCCCATGTTGGGGCAGCTGATCTCGGTCATCCAAGGGTTGGCACCACCGGTGTTTGTGCTGGTGTTGGTGATCGTGGCGGGCCGGTCGCAGGGGCTGTTGGCCAAGCGCGCCGGCAGTCGCATCCTGGCTTGGGGCACGGCCGCCGCAGTGTTGGCAGGCGCGGTGTTGGCGGTTCTACGTGAAACCACTTTGCTGGTCAACCGCGAATTGGTTTCGCTGGTCACTTTGACGGCCCTGGCCGTTTCTTTGGTGGCCCTGGTGGTGTTGACCTGGCTGCCGGCCTTGGGGCGGCGCTGGCCCAAGCTGACCCGAATCGCGGAACTGACCTGGGTGCCGGTGGCTACGGCGGTGGTGGCATTCAGCTTGTTCCGGGCCCTGCCTGCGGTGTTCCTGCAGCTCACAAGCTTCTATCTGCCGGGCGAGAGCCCGTTGACAACCGATTCGCTGTTGCGAGTCTTGGGCTTCGCGGCCGGTTGGGTGCTGGTGGCTTTGGCAGTGGTGGTCCTGGTCCGGGCAACCGAGCCGGCGCCGGCAGTAGCAGTCAGCGCACAGAGCTCTGCCGAGGGCGGCAGCAACACCGCCGCAGACCAGACGCCGGCTTGGGCCTCACGCCCCGGCGTCAACCGGGACATCGCTGAACGGCAACTGGCCAAACAGCGGAACCGAACCAGCTTCTGGCCACGTCTGGTGCTGACAGCCGGGTTGGCGGTGGCCGGCGCGACAGCCGCTTTGGGCTTGATACAGATCGGCCTGGCGCGCTCCTTGATCAAGCTGCCAATCGACCTGTTCCGGGCTGTGGCCTGGGGCATCAACCACCCAGAATTGCCGCTCTACCTGTTGGGCGCCTTGGCCCTGGCTCTGCCACTGGCCCGCCTGCCACAGAACCTGCGCCAGAACTCGCGGGCTGACCGGCTGGGCTCCAACCCGGCTGCGGTCCGTTTGGTGCGGGCCCGTTCGCGCCGCCGCTTGGCCTACACCTTGGCCAGCGCCGGGGTCTACGCAGCCCTTGGCGTGTTCGCGGTGTTCGGCCCGATCTGGGATTCACGCGAAGTTGAACTGTCACCACCGGAACCTTTCGAACTGGTGGGGCAGAGCGTCATCGTCCACCTGGAAGACGTGGATGACGGCCACCTGCACCGCTTTGCGTACACCGCCGCGGACGGCACCGAAGTGCGTTTCATTGTGATCAAGAAGAACGGCGTGGCCTATGGCGTGGGCCTGGATGCTTGCGAAGTCTGCGGCCCCACCGGCTACTACGAACGGGACGGCAAGATTGTTTGCCGTTTGTGCGATGTGGTGATGAACGTCGCCACCATCGGCTTCAAGGGCGGCTGCAACCCGATTCCTCTGGACCACACCATTGAGGGCTCAGACATGGTGATCCAGGCCGCGGACCTGGAAGCCGCAGCGGAAGTGTTTGCCTAAATGTTCTGGCGAATGGTTGTCAAGGCACTGGCTCGCGGCCGGTCCAAACGGCTGATGATCGCCGCCACCACGGCGCTGGGCGCATCGGTGGCGACGGCCATGTTGTCGGTGGTGTTTGATGTCGGCGACAAGGTCAACCAGGAGCTCAAGACCTACGGCGCCAACATTGAGGTGCGGGCCCGCGGGGCCGCCGTGCTGACCGAACTGTATGACATTGAGGACGCGCCAGTCGCTTCGGTTGGCTTGGCGGAGGCCGACCTGCCCAAGATCAAGACCATCTTCTGGGCTTTCAACATTTTGGATTTCGCGCCGTTCTTGTCCACGCCGGCCGTCTTCAACCCGGACGGTTTGCCGGTGGTCGATGCCGCGCCCGGGGCCTCCCAAACCGGTGACAGTTCCGCCGGTGGCCAGGCAGGGACGGCCGGGCCGGAGGTGACGGTGGTCGGAACTTGGTTCTCGCATCATCTTGATCTGCCGACTGGTGAACACGCCGTGGCCGGCATAGTCAACTTGCGGTCCTGGTGGGAGTTGGACGGCGGTTGGATAGCTGACCAGGACCAAGACTTGGCCCTGATCGGATCAGACTTGGCTGAAGATTTGGGCCTGGAACTGGGGGACGCCTTCGGCTTGGATGGCCGCAACGCGGCCGTGGAACTGCGGGTGGCCGGCATCATCAACGGTTCAGGCGAGGAAGCCAATCAGGTGGTGGTGCCGCTGGCCATTGCCCAGCGGCTGGCCGGCCGCCCTGGCGAGGTGGACAGCGTTGAGGTCAGCGCCCTGACCACACCTGACAATGACTTGGCCCGCAAGGCCGCCCGCAACCCGGATTCGCTGTCCATTTCCGAATGGGAGACCTGGTATTGCACGGCCTATGTTTCTTCGATTGCCTACCAGATCGAAGAAGTGCTGCCAGACGCGGTGGCCAAACCGGTCCGCCAGGTCAGCGAATCAGAAGGCGCCATCTTGTCCAAGACCCGGCTGTTGATGTTGTTGGTCACGGTGCTGTCACTGATCGCCTCGGCACTGGCCATTGCCAACTTGGTGACCGCTTCGGTGATTGAACGGGCACCACAGATCGGTCTGCTCAAAGCGGTTGGCGCCTCTGATGCTTCGGTGGTGCGGCTGATTCTGGCGGAACTGTCACTGGTGGGCCTCTTCGGCGGCGCCCTCGGCTACGGCGCCGGCCTGGGCTTGGCCCAGGTGATTGGGCACTCGGTGTTCGGTTCCGCGGTCACGGCCCGGCCAATCGTCGCCTTGTTGGTGGCCTTCTTGGTGGTGTTGGTGGTGTTGGGCGGTTCGCTGCCGTCGATTCGGATGCTGTTGCGTCTCCGGCCGGCGGATGTGCTCCATGGCCGGTGACGTGAAGACTGCTAGGTCCACCGCCGGCGGCCAAGCCCGGCAGCGGACCCGGCGCAACTGGTTCTGGCGGATGGTTTGGCGGTCTGTCACCAGGCGGCGTTCACGGGTCCTGATAGCCATTGGCGCGGTGGCCATTGGCGCGACAACGCTGTTCGCCCTGGCTACCATCGCCACCGATATTCCTCGCCAAATGGCTCGTGAAATGCGGGCCTATGGTGCAAACCTGCTGGTTATGCCGGCGCGCGGCGAGGAATACGTGCCTGCCCAAGCCAAAGCCGCAGTAGACGCGGTGGCCGGCGGAGCCGAGCTGATCGGGGCTGCGCCCTACCGTTACCAGACCTTGAGGCTCAACGCCGGGCCGTATCTGGCCGCCGGCACCGACCTGGAGGCAGCCCGGACTGTCAGCCCCTATTGGTATGTGGACGGCCAGTGGCCGGCCGCGCCGGGCGAGATCCTGTTGGGCCAAGACATTGTCGATTGGGTGGGCTTGGAGATTGGCGACCAGGTGGAGTTGGTGGCTGCCGCCCCCACGGCACCGCCGGCGGCAGACCAACCCGACCGGCCGGAGGGCCCACAAACCCCGGACCAGGGCGGGACCGGTCAGGACAGCGGCGCCGGCGGCCACGCGGGGCATTCGGCGGCCGCGGCAACCGGTGAGGAAGCGGATAAGCCGACTGACCCGGACAGCCCGGACGACCCGGAGGGTGCGGAGGGCCTGGAAGGCGAGGCAGATGACGAATTGGTGGAGGATCGCAGCGGCACCTTCACCCTGACCGGGGTGCTGTCAACCGGCGGTTCAGAGGATTCCACCATCATGATGTCCCTGGCTGACCTGGAACAACTGGCTGGGATCAGCGGCCAGCTGGACGTCATTGAATACTCCATTGCCGCAGAGGGCAAAGCTATCGAAGCCCTGGCTGAAAAGATCACGGCTGAGGTTCCCTCCGTGGCCGCCGCGCCCGTCAAACGGCTGACCCAATCCGACACCTATGTGTTGGAAATGTTGCGCTCGCTGTTGGGCCTGATAGCGGTCATAGTTCTGGCGCTGACCATGATTGGGGTCTCCACCACCATGATTGCCGTGGTGGCCGAACGGCGCACAGAGATCGCGTTGCGCAAAGCCCTGGGGGCTTCCAGCCGCTCGGTGGAACGCGAGTTCCTCAGCGAGGGATTGGTGTTGGGAGCATTGGGCGGGCTGGTCGGCGTGGCTTTGGGCTTCGCCATAGCCCAGCTGGTCTCCCTCAACGTGTTCCACCGGGGAGTGGGGTTCAACTGGTGGTTGGCGGCCGTGACGGTGGCGGCATCGACAGTGGTGGCCTGGGTGGCCTGTTTGTTGCCGGTCCGGCGGGCCGCGGAAATCGATCCGGCGTTAGTGTTACGCGAAGAGTAAGGGAGAGCGAGTGTGGCCAAACAAGCTGTAGCGGCCGATGCCGCGACGCCAGTCACCGAACCGGTGCCGCCGTTGTTGGTGCTGGAGGGCGTCTCGAAAATCTACGGCGAACTGCGCGCCTTGGATGGGCTTGATCTGACGGTGCCGCGCGGCGAATGGTTGTCCGTGGTTGGGCCGAGCGGTTCCGGCAAGACCACTTTGATGAACATTGTTGGCTGCATGGACCGGCCAACCGACGGCCAAGTGGTGTTGGACGGTGTTGACTTGAGTGGCCTGCGGGGCCGCGATCTGGCCGAAATCAGACGCAACACCGTGGGCCTGATCTTCCAGAAGTTCCACCTGATTCCGCACCTCACAGCCCTAGAGAACGTGATGGTGGCGCAGTACTACCACTCCATGCCAGACGAATCAGAGGCCCTGGCTGCGTTGACCCGGGTGGGTCTTGAAGACCGCGCCCACCACCTGCCCAACCAGTTGTCCGGTGGTGAACAGCAACGGGTTTGCATTGCCCGGGCCTTGATCAACTACCCGGCTTTGATCCTGGCGGATGAGCCGACCGGCAACCTGGATGCCGCCAATGAGCAGATCGTGTTGGACCTGTTCCGTTCATTGCACGCCGAGGGAACCACCTTGGTGGTGGTCACTCACGATTCGATGGTGGCCGCCCAAGGCGACCGGGAAATTGCCCTGAACCATGGCCGGATGGTCCGCGAAACTATCCACACCGGCGGCACCACTC
>JAIRTF010000188.1 GCA_031255075.1 Bifidobacteriaceae bacterium
TCCAAGGTGGCCCTGGCGCCCACGCTGGCGGCCGTGGTTGACGCCGTCGGCGGACAACTGGCCTCGGGCGATCCGGAACTGCTGGGCCTTGAAGTCCTGGATATGACCATCGCCGCCCAAAACGTAGAACACGTCTTGGCGCACCTGACGCCGCGTTCGGTGGTGTTCTTCCCCGGCGACCGGGTTGGCGTGCTGCTCGGCTTGGCCTCCACCCAAGGCGACCCGAACTTCCCGCAACTGGCAGGGCTGATCCTGGGCAGCGGCTATGTGCCGGACAAATCAGTCATGGAATTGGTGACATCTCTGGCCGGCGATCTGCCCATCATCACCACCACCAAGGAAACCTTTGCCGCAGCCGCCGCCTCCACCATGGTGCGCGGTCAACTGGACCTGACCTCACAGGACAAGGTGGAGGCCGCCATCGCCGCCTTCGAAGAGGGGGCTGACGGTCACCAGTTTGTCGAAGCCATGGAAGCGTTCGCACCGACCGCGGTGACGCCGCTGGCCTTCCAGCAGTCGCTGTCAACCCGGGCCCGGCAAGACCTGAAGAACATTGTGCTGCCGGAATCCGAAGATGAGCGGATCTTGAAAGCAGCAGCCAAGGTGATCGAAATGGACGCCGCCAAGATCAGCCTGTTAGGCGAACGTGACGCCATTTTGCAGCGGGCCGAATCATTGGGACTGGACCTGAAGGCCGCCAACATTGTCAACCCGGTCTCCGGCGAACTGACCCAACACTTCGCGGACATCTATGCCGAACTGCGCGCCCACAAGGGCATGACCAAAGAGAAGGCCCTGACCGTGATGCAGGGTTCGGACACCTATTTCGCCACCATGATGGTTCACACCGGCATGGCTGATGGCATGGTTTCCGGCGCCACCCACACCACCGCGGATACCATCCGGCCTTCGTTTGAGATCATCAAAATGAAGCCCGGCACCGAAGTGGTTTCATCAGTGTTTTTGATGGCCTTGGCGGACCGGGTGTTGGTGTTTGGGGACTGCGCAGTCAATCCGAATCCCACGCCGTCACAGCTGGCCGGCATAGCCGTCGATTCGGCGGCCACCGCCGCAGCTTTTGGCGTGGACCCGCGGGTCGCCATGATCTCCTATTCAACCGGCACTTCCGGCGCCGGCCCAGATGTGGACGCCGTCCGGGAGGCCACCAAGTTGGCCAAAGCGGCGGCACCAAAGCTCCTGATAGACGGGCCCATTCAGTACGATGCCGCAGTGGTGCCTTCGGTTGGCGCGTCCAAGATGCCGGGCTCATCAGTAGCAGGCCGGGCCACGGTGTTGATCTTCCCGGATTTGAACACCGGCAACGCCGTTTACAAGGCAGTTCAACGGTCAGCCGGCGCGGTGGCCATTGGGCCAGTTCTGCAGGGTCTGCGCCGGCCCGTCAACGATTTGTCCAGGGGCGCCACCGTTGAGGATATTGTCAACACGGTGATCATCACCGCTTGCCAAGCCCAGTAGGCGTCAACGCCTCCAGCAAGCAGCAACAAGAAAAGGAATAGCAGGGAATGGAAACAGTCTTAGTCATCAACGCGGGATCTTCATCGATCAAGTACCAACTGGTGGATGTCGACACCCGTGAAGCGTTGGCCAGCGGCATTGTTGAACGGATCGGTGAGGCTATCTCACCTTTGACGCACAAGGCGCATGGCGAGAAACACTCAGTTGAAGCGCATGTACCTGACCACACCACCGGTTTGCGGGGCGTGTTGAAGTTGTTCGAAAAGTACGGCCCAGATCTGTCCCAAGTCGGCTTGGTGGGTGTTGGTCACCGGGTTGTCCAAGGCGCGGACGAGTATTCCCACGCCACTGTCATCACACCAGAGGTGTTGGCCAAGATTGTTGAGTTCTCGCCTTTGGCGCCGCTCCACAACCCGGCCAATATTCAGGGCATTGAGGCGGCCCGCGCCGCCTTCCCGGCCCTGCCGCAAGTGGCAGTGTTTGACACGGCCTTCCACGCCACGCTGCCACCGGAGGCCTACACCTACGCGATTGACCCTGGCCTGGCCAAAGAGTTCCGCATCCGCCGCTATGGCTTCCATGGCACCTCCCACCAGTACGTTTCGCGGGAGACCGCCAAGGCTATGGGCCGGCCCGTGGAAGACGTCAACATCATCACCGTCCACATCGGTTCAGGTTGTTCGATGGCGGCCGTCCGCGGTGGCCATTCGGTTGAGACTTCCATGGGATTGACCCCGTTGGAGGGCCTGGTGATGGGTTCACGCTGCGGCGATCTGGACCCGGCCATTGTGTTCCACCTGGTGCGCGAGGCTGGTTTGGACATCGACCAGATTGACACGCTGTTCAACAAGAAGTCCGGCCTGCTGGGCATGTGCGGTTCGTTGGACGTTCGCGACATCCACAAGGCCATCGGCGAAGGCGACCCGGCCGCCAAACTGGCTTTCGATGTGTTCACCCACCGGCTGCGCCAATACATTGGCGGCTACTGCGCCCAACTCGGCCGGGTGGACGCCATCGCGTTCACGGCCGGCATTGGCGAAAACGATCCGATCAGCCGGGCCGCTGCCCTACGCGGTTTGGAGGTGTTCGGCATCGAACTAGACCAAGACAAGAACCAGGCCGCCCGCGGCGCTGCCCTGATCTCAGCTGATTCTTCGCGGACCCAGGTCTGGGTCATGCCGACCAATGAGGAATATGAGATCGCCCACCAGACCGCTGAGCTGATCGATTCGCTGGCCCCAGCCACTGTCTGACCCAACGGACGCCGGGGCGGTGGGGGTATACCGTGCCACCATTCCCCACCGCCCCGGCCATTCCCACCTGGGTGATCTGACGGGCCGCCCATCGGGCCGCTGACCGCTCACGAGTTGCCCGATGGCGAGGCGCGGCGCCGGCCCGGCTGCTGCGCGGCATCGTGGCCGGTAGCGCACCAAACTAGCCAGCCAAGACCTGGAGTCAACCGGCCGGTCATAGGATTGGGGGATGCGGCGGTCATTGAAGCAGCACGGCCAATACGTCGCCGCGCGGCTTGATGAATTGAGGAAGCTCCAGGCCACCGGTCAGGATGTCACCGCGGCCGGCCGCGAACTGGCCGCCTATCACCACCGCGAAACCCAGAGCTTTCAGCATGAACGGTTGATCCATTTGCTGGTGACGTTCTTCTTCGGCGCGCTGCTGGTGGCGGCGTTGACCGGGCTGGTAATGCTAGGGCTGGGCGATGCCGACACGCCGGCCACCAGTTCCATGTTCATGGTGCTATCCGGCGGTTGCCTGGTGGTCCTGGTGTTGGAAGTGTTCTACGTGAACCACTACTACCACCTCGAAAACGGCGTCCAGAAGCTCTA
>JAIRTF010000303.1 GCA_031255075.1 Bifidobacteriaceae bacterium
CAGTCTTGACCGCGGCCGCGGCAGTCAACACCGCGGCCCCTGGGTAGGTCTCAGAGCCCGCCACAACGCCCAGCACGCCGCGCGAATACTTGTGGTCTGTGCGGCGTGGCACCGGCCACAGGTCCAGCACGTCGCCCGGCTCTAACCGGTCGGCGGACGGTGCTCCGGCTTCCGCCAGGGCTTCGGTCAGACCCAGGTTGACAAGCTCAATCCGGCCAAACAACCCGGAGGCGGGCGGCAACAGCGCGGCCGGTTTGTACGCGCCGAAGGTCACGGTGATGTCCGCAGGCAAGACCTGGCCGCCCACGGCGCCATCGTCCACGCCAATACCGGAGGGAAGATCAATGGCCACCACCAACGGCCGGGTGTCGCGCCGGTAGCGGGGTGGGGCGTCCAGGCCGGCTTCCACGATCAGCGTGGTCACCAGGCCGGCGGCATGCCCCGACAAAGGCCCCCGGGAGCCGATGCCGAGTAGTGCGTCAACAATCACGTCACAGTGTCTAGCCTGCTCAGTTACTTGTTCTATGGGCGCGTAGGTGCCAGGGCCGCCTTCGGAGATGGTGTAGAGGTGGCCGCCGGCCTTTTCGAAGGCTTTGAGGCCTTCGGGGTGGACCCGGTTGCCCGTGGCGATAGCTTTGACAGCTACGCCCCGGCCGGCCAGCCGAGCGCCGGCAAACAGGGCGTCACCGCCGTTGTTGCCGGTGCCCACCAGCAGTGTGACCGAGGCGCCGGACGCCAGGCCACGGCGGGTGCGCAGCTCGCGCAGAATCACGTTGGCGGCGGCCTGGGCTGCCCGAGCCATCAGCTCACCTTCTGGCAGCTCTGCCATGACGAGTGTTTCGGCGGCCGCGATTTGCGCGGCGGTGTAGCTGGATATCATCGTCTCCAAGGGTATCCGGGCGGCGGCCATGTGACATCCCCCGGCGCTAACAACCCACTGGGCAAGGCGGTGAACCAGTGTGGGCTAAACGCACACTTCTTGAGGGCTCGCCGCGACTGGGACGTTTGACCTGTGATAATTCTTGCAATAGGCTCCCAAAAGGCTTCGTTGGTCAATCCCTGCCCTGCAAGGCCTCCTCTGGCGACAGCCCCGCCGCCAAGGTTCCCCCGACAACCACGAAAGGGAAGTGCGCCCGTACGCCCCAGAATTTGCGGGGCTTGACTGCGTCCCAGGTGATCCGTGTTCACCGACAAAATCCGACAAGGCCGCGACTCGGCGGCGGCCCGGGAGCAACGGTTATGCTCGCCGCAGCTGTCGCGTCAACGTTCAGTCGCTGGCGTGTTCAAGCGACAAGTCTCCAATTGTTGCCCGGCGTTCGCTTCAACATCCGAAACGGAACCAGAAACCATCGCCGGGGCGCTGGACGAGCTTGATAAGTATCTGCCTTCCTATGAATTGGTCCTACCAGGACCGGATCTTGAGGATGTGTATGCGTTCTACACCTTCGGGCGAGGCAACCTCGACGCATTGACTGGCACCCTGCCAGGCGACACCCCTGTGTTGGATGCGCCGCTGAACGGCTGGGTGCAGGGAAACGCGTTTTGGACACTCGACCCACAGTTCGTGGTCGCCTTAGCGGTGTGGGGGCCAACCGCTGAGTCCGCAACCCTGGCCGAGTCCTTCGAGTCCTGCCACCTAGAGGAACTCGTGAACCTCACCAACGGGCACATCTATGCCAATGGGATGGGGGCCCTCAAAGTCCCCGCCGCCTCCCAAACCGCAGTGCCCGCACCACCCGAATGGACCTTCGACACCGAATGACTACAACCATGACTTGTCCACCCGTGTCACGTTCCGGGATGAGGGCGGCCGCTCGGACCGATCAGGAAGCCGGGTTGTTGCATTGACCACAAGACACGCCGAAACCATGGCAGCCCAATGGCGCCGGATGGAGCGCCGACGATGGGTTGTCCCGGGAGTGATGCTCCTGGTGGCAGTTGGGTTGTTCGTTCTGTACCGTGCCACGCAGCCTGCTCCAGAGCCAAAGAAGTTTCAGCCGATGCTGTTGGACAGGGTGGGGTTGGTCCCCCCAGCGGAGAATCTAGCTGAAATACTTGGCGGCCAGGTTCAACTGCGGCACTCCCAGGGAAGATCAGGTTCCTTGCTGCTGGACTGCGGCCCGTCAGACGACGGTCCAGCTGTGAAGGCCGAGGCGCGCAACACCTGGTCACTCGAACGCCGAACCGGCGCGGTAGCAACCTATGCACTGGGCAAAGGAAAGGATCGCATACGGGTAGAGATCGGCGTGTATGAGTTGGGCCAGACCACTCTCCCAGAGGACTTAGCTGAATGGAACTACCCCGATGAAGAACTCATCGCCGGCGCCGAGAACTGCTACAACAGTTTCGCTGCCACCAGCCAGGTTGATCCACCGACGGTTGGACAGGCTATTGCCACCGCGCCCCAACGTGCCCCCTCAGGATTCATCGTGCTACCAGCCACAGACGTGGAGGCAAGCTCAGCGTTCTATGGACTTGACCTGAATATCCCCGATGAATTGGCTGAGGACTTGGGCGCAGACACCCCCCTGTTAGACATCGAGGCACGCGGCTGGGTCACAGCAACAGCGTTTTGGGTGGTTGACTCCAAGTTCCTGGTCGCCTTGGCGATAGACCAACGGGCTGACAGGTATCCAACGCTCGCGGAGACTTTGGACTCAATTCATCTGGCTGAGATCGTAGACCTGACCACGACACACGTCCACGAACACGGAATCCAGGCACTGGAAACGCCAGGCGCATCCCAAACAGCGGTACCTGGTCCGCCCGAATGGGTCTTCGAG
>JAIRTF010000023.1 GCA_031255075.1 Bifidobacteriaceae bacterium
CTGATCACAATTGACGCGCTGGTTGCCTCATGGCTGGCGGACAAACCCCACACTGAGATAGATCTGGCCAGGTCAGCGGCCTATCTGTGGGACGTGCGCGAGGCCCTCCAACAGTTGGGCAGGCGCTCAGCCCACCTGGCGATGGCGGACCAGGATCAGGTGGCGGCCCTGATGGATCCCTATCTGACAGCTGATCAGCTGCTGGGCAATCTGGCCCGAATTGGCCGCGAGATCAGCTACCAGCTGGACACCACTTTGCGCCGCGCTCGCGGCAACCTGCCCGGCCGGGCCATCTCACCGGCCGTGTTTGTGCGCGGCCGCCGCCAACCGCCCCGTCTGGTTCCGTTGGCCAAAGGCTTGGCCCAGTTTGGTGGCGAGATCGTCTTCGCCGCTCCCCAAGCCCCGGTGGACGATGCCGCGCTGCCGCTCCGGGCCGGCCGGGTAGCGGTCCAAACCGGGCTCAGCATCGAACCATTGACGTTGGCGGCTTTGGGCGGCGCGCCGCCGTTGCCGTGCCCTTGGCCGGCCGAAGCCCGCACCGAACTGGCGGCCTGGTTGGCCGGCGGCCCAGCCTTGGTGCCAGCTTGGGAGGCGCTAGACCAAGCTGGGGTGGTGACCCGGTTGTGGCCGGAATGGGCGGCGGTGCGCAACCAAGCTCAACGCAACCCGTTCCACCGGCACACCGTTGACCGGCACCAAGTCGAGGCGGTGGCCTTGGTCGGTTCGATTGACCTGGGCTCCGCCCGGAGCGACTTGGTATTGACTGCCACTTTGTTCCATGACCTGGGCAAACGGCCAGGGCAGAAGGATCACGCGGCGTTGGGTGCGCTGCTGGCGGGGCCGCTGTTTGAACGCATGGGCTACCGGCCGGACGAATCCGCCTTCATGGTGACGTTGATCCGCCACCATCTGCTGCTGGCTTCACTGGCCACCACCTTGGATCCTTCGGCGCCGGAAACGGTGCAGCGGCTGTTGGAGGCGCTTTCGGCTTCCCCTCCCAGACACAACGGTGAGGCGTCAGCCGTGCACCGGGGCCCGGCGGCGGCGAGCGAAACGCTGGCAGCGGGCGGTGTCTGCGGTGGTCCGCGGGCGGCATCGTCCACCACTGCGGCGCTCGGAGGCGAAGCCACCGCTGCGCCGGGCGCCCAACTGTTGGCGTTGGTTGACGGTTTGGCGGCTTTGACCGAGGCGGACGCCCGAGCGGCCGGTCCGGTGGCCTGGACCAAACTGCGGGCCGAACTGATCAGCCGTTTGGCCGGAGCCGCCCGCCGGGCCCTAGCCGCCGGTCAGGTGGGCTAAGCGGAACGGGCTGATGGAGGCGCCGTCAGCTGGCTGAACCAGCTCATAGTGGCCGCCGTAGAGCGATTCGGCATAGGTGTTGGCCAGGCCTGGATCGCGGCTCCAACCAGCCGCCGGGTCAACCAGCACATAGTCCGGGCGGATATCGCCCAAGTCTTCGCCAATCCAATAGACGGTGTGATCCTTGGTCAGCCGGGTGATCAACCCAATATCGGTGGCGACCGAGCTACCCGGCGGGATCAACGCCAACACTTCCCGGCCGGCCTCCGCCCGCACCTTAGAGGCAGGGTCTATCGGTTCAAAGATCTGCCGCAACGGGAATGTGAAAACTGACCAGGTGGCGACGGCCACCGCCAGCACCGGCACTGCCACCTGGGCGTAGCCACGTAAGGCCCACCGAGGCGATTGGCGCCAGCGGCCCACCGCCTGGATGGCGGCAGCAAAGACGATTGGCATCAGGATCATTGAATAGTGCCAATCAGTGCCCCAATAGAACTCATTGGGGGAGATGAACCGCCACGCCAAAGTTGGCAAAGCCAACACCGCCAACGGTGAAAACAGGCCAGCGCCGGCTGTTACCGCCACCAACAAGGCCAGCGTCCACCACTTGTCACCTTCGGCAAAACCGCTGATGAACGCCCACAACGCGTCGCCCGGACCGCCCTGATTCTGGTCTGAAGCACCGGTGAACGGCAGCCGGCCCCAATAAGCCCAACTGCCTTGCGGGTTGAACAGCGGCATCACCACCAAGAAGATCAACACCGCCGCGCCGGCTGAAACCGCCGCCAACCAGATGCCTCTGACCAGGCCGCCGGGCGGCACTCGCAAGCCGGCCACCAACCGCGACCCATCCGGCAGAACCTTGATCTTGCGGCTCCGCCAGCGGGCCAACCCAATCATCATCAAACCGAGAGCGCCGGTGGTGAACACCAAATCCTCTTTGACACCAATCAACAACCCGGCACAGATAGCCGCCGCCAGCCAACGGCCATCCACCAGCCAAGCCAAAGCCAAGGCCAGTAATGGCACCGCCAAACAGTATTCGTGGAACTGGGAGGCCACCGCCGTTTGGAACCCCCAAGACACGGTGTAGGCGGCGGTCAACGCCACCGACTGCCACCGGCCCAGCCCCAAGATTCGCCGAGCCAGGCCGCCAATCGGCACCGCTGAAATGGCGATCAGCAAAGCTTGGGCCACCAGCAACGTCACCGGGCTGGGGAACATCCGGTAGAACGGCGCCAACACCACCAGCAGTGGCGAAAAATGGTCGCCAAACTGCACAAACCCTGGTCCTTTGATGTCCACCACCGGCCAAAACGAATTGGCCCAACCTTTGACGACCTGTTCAAAAATCGCCAGATC
>JAIRTF010000046.1 GCA_031255075.1 Bifidobacteriaceae bacterium
GTCTGCGAGGCCGCGCCGATTTGCAACTGGGCTGTCAGGTTGGCTCCAGGCAAGGCCACGAACCCATGTGAGGGTGTCGGCGCGCTGGAGGACCAAGCGAATTCTTCCGGGCCGCCATCTGGGTTGGTGGCTGGTCGCAGCGACAGGCCGGCGGCCACAATGGGCTGATCAGCGCTGATCACCGCGACATAGGAACCGGCCGGCAGCCCGCCCAGCGACAGGTCGGTGACCAGGCCGGGAGCCACCATGGCTTCTTCTAGCGCCGGCAGGATGACCGGGCCGTCCGGGCCCCACAGTTGCGCTTGGATGGTGACCCGCTGGCTGGACGGGTTGAGCACCCGCAGGGCGGAGGTGCGCGGCGAATCGAAGGTCGAATCGACCACGTTGATTCCCGGCACCACCAGCGTTTGGGCCGGTGCAGCCCCCGGCACCGCGATTTCTACGCCCCCTGGAACCAGCCCCTCCAACCGGGAGTGCTGCATGAAGACAGCCAATTCCCCACCTGAGGCGGTGACGTGAATGGCCAGCCGGGCCGAATCGCCAACAAAGCCTTCCAACAGGACCGCTCGTTGCGATTCGGGCGGGACCACCAGACCGTCCAAGCCGACGGCGTCAACTTTGCCGGAACCGCTCCACAGTTCAATGTTGGCGGTGACGTTGGTGAAACCGGGGTTGGTCAGCAACAGCCGGGCTGAAGACCCTACCTCGGTGGAGCCTGCTACCAGCCAAGCCTCGGTGGCGGGAGTCTGGCAGGCCGCGGCGGCCACACCGCGCAGATCGCCGCCAATCTGATGCTGGAAGGTACCGCCGGCGGCATCGGCTGGGGCAGCCTGGCTGGAGAAGGCCGCCACCCGGGAAGCGGATTCGCCCACGGTCCCGCTGGTGATGGCCAGCGGTGGCGCCAAGTCTTTGCTCGAACCGCTATCCAAGATGGTCACCTGGCCGCCGGAGCCGCCCTTGGCCAGCGCTGTCAACAGAGATTCGACGGCTTCTGGCGCCGGGTCGAACCGGGGGTCGTAAACCACATCATCGGATGGATCATCGGCGCCGGGCAGTTTCAGTTCGCCGGGGCAGACCACCAGCGAATCGCCGGGCGGGATCTCCACACTGGCCGGTTCACCGGCCGCCGGGGCTGCCGCTGGAGACAGCCAGTCCAGGTAGACGGCGCCGGCCACGGCGGCCAGCAACACCAGGGCGCTGAGAATCGCGACCACTCGCCGCACAATCTGCATCAGCTCTCCTCCCGGATGGTTGCGCCGCGCCGAATCGGCAGGGCCACCAGTAGCGCCAGAATCAAACCGGCGGCCTGCCCCAGGCCCAGCCACCAGTGTTCAGGGTGCCAAATCTTCAGCCGCCCAGAGCCGGCCGGCAGTTCAAATTCCTGGTACCAGCCATCGCCGGCCACAGCTTTGAGGGCCCGGCCGTTCAAGGTTGCCCGCCAGCCCGGATCGGCCCGTTCGGCCAGGATCAGGCGCCGGCCTTCGCCGCCATCCGGCAGGTCGGTACGGATGGTGGTGCCCGCCCCGGAGGCCAAAGCGACCGCCTGACCGCGGTCCACTACGTGCAAGCGGCCGGCCCAATCGCAGGTGCGGCCATCAATTTCCAGGTCGGCCGGGGAAACCCGCCAAACAATCCGGCTGTCGGAGTCCGTCACCCGGCTGAGGCCCGGGGTGGCGTCCATGGCGGCCGCCAACGCGGCATCGGCCGCCGGGACGGTAACAAAGCCGATCCCCCAACTGGCCAGGTCAAGGGAGCTGGCTCCGGCGTTGCGGGCGGCCATGGCGGCAACTGCCGCGTTCATAGCTTGGGCGGCCGCATCTGGGCCGGTCGCCTGACCGGGCCAGCCGTCCACCTGGCGGGCGCCCAGCAGCCCTTCCGGGTCGGAGTTTTGGCGGCCGGCGCCGCGGATCACTTCCCATTCCAGAGCCCCGGCGACGTTTTGGATAGTCAACGTGTAGGTGCCGAATTGGCCGGACGCTTCGGCGGCCGCAATTGACGCCACGGGCAGCTCGGACAGGCGCCGCACATCGGACAGTTCCCAGCGTTGCCAAACACCCCAGGCGCCGCCCAGTAGTGGACCGATCAGCAACACTGTCACTGCTACGGCCGCCGTTCCCAACCGCCATGACCGGCCGCCGCGGCTGGCTTGTTTGTCGCCTACGATGCCGCTGGCACCGGCTGCCGCCGCCAGCAGCAGTCCCAGCAGCACCAGCAGGCAGGCCGGCCCAGTCCACGGCCGAATGCCTTGCAGACCGTCATAGGAGACCACGATCCGATCGGCACCCAGCAGCGTGACGGCTCCAAGCAAGGCCACGAACCAGCCGAAGCGGACGGCTTTGACAGATGATCCGGGCCGGCACAGGGCCGCCAAAGCAGCTAACGCCGCCCCGCCCACCATCACCACAGCCAATGGTGTGACCAGGGCAGATGGCACAAAACCAGGCAGCTGTGGCCCAGCCGGCCAACCCAGCAGTTGCAACCAATATGGGGCCGGCTCGTAGCCCAGCGCCGCGCCTGGGTCAGCCAGCAGCTGACGCCAGGAGCCTCCCTGGACAAGGGACCAGACCAGTGGCGCGAACAAGACCAGCGGGCCCAGCGCTACCCAGGCCAAGCGCAGGCGGTGACCCCGCCCGGCTATGACTGCCAGGCCCATCACCGCCAGGGCGATGGGCGCCAACAGGATGGGGCTGCCGGCGGCCACCATGGCGGCCAGCAAGCCGGCCATCCCGGCGGCGGCAGTT
>JAIRTF010000111.1 GCA_031255075.1 Bifidobacteriaceae bacterium
GCTCGGTGCATCGAGGGTCTGGGACTGAACCTGGTCGCCTTGGACCCTTTCCCAGACCCGGTTGATGGCACTCTTGCAGGGCAGTCTTGGGATTGGAACGGAGAAGGAACAAAGCCTGACCCGAACTCTCCCGAATTTGGGGACAAGGTGAACAGCTGCTACGACGATTTCAGCCTTGACTTGCTCACATGGGGATTCAAAGCCAGCAGCGGGCAAGCGGAAGGAAAAGACTGACGATTCTTGCCCGTCGCTCACATGGTCGGAAACCGCACCGCTATTGACCGCCGATGTCATGGCTGGGGGGTGGGCTTGTCCACAGGCGCGGTTGTTATTGGGGGGTCGATGCCGCGTCTACGGCCTAGTTTTTCGGTGTGCCAGCCGCCAACTCGCCGCCCGAGGACCCGCTGGGCTCGGCGGCGGACGTATTGGCGCGGCTGCGGCTCCGCGGGCGCCTGACCGAGGCGGCCGACCAATCGGGGGTCTACGAGGGCACCCGGCGGGCGCGGAACCGGCCCCGGCGCGGCGCTCACCAACGGCCCCGATTGCGGATCAACCGGCGGGCCGTGCCGGTGCTGGGTGTGGCAGCTGCCCTGGTGGCGGTTGGATTTCTGATACCGGCTTTGGCGGCCGGGTCCGGAACCGCCGGAAACAGCATCGAGAGCCCTGGTCAGAGCAGTATTGGTGAGTGGGAGCCGGTTGACAGCGGCGCCGGTTTAGGGAGCGCAGCTCCAGGCGGCGGTGGATCTGAACAAGACGGTGCGGCGGCAGCGTTGGTGGTCCACGTGGCTGGTGCGGTCGCCAACCCTGGTGTCTATCAACTTGAGCAGGCAGCCCGCGTGGTTGACGCCATTGAGGCGGCTGGAGGTGCCTTGGCCGGCGCCGATCTCGGGGTCCTCAACTTGGCTGCACCAGTCAACGATGGCGAGCGGATCTACGTGCCGCTGGTCGGCGAAACCCCACCGCCGGTAGTGGGTGGATCGGGTGGCGGCGGCAGCTCCGGCGGGGGTAGCGGTGGTGGCTCGGGCCGGATCAACGTCAACACGGCCAGCGCCACCGAACTGACGGCGTTGCCTGGTGTTGGGCCAGTACTGGCCGAACGAATAGTGGCCTTCCGGAACACCAACGGTCCGTTTGGCGAGCTGGCGGACTTGGGAGAAGTCAGCGGAATTGGCCCGAAGGTGTTGGCCGGCCTGGCCGATTCGGTGTCGTTTTGAACCGCGGTGACTCACAGTCAGTCAGGGCAGCCACCGAGCGGTTGGTTGGCGGGAGCATCAAGGGCGTCGATTTGCGGTTAGCCCTGCCCGCGTTGTGCGGCTGGGTGGCAGTTGGTGTAGCCGTGGGGTTCTCGCGTTACTTGGCGGTGGTGTTGGCGGTGGCCAGCGGCGCGGCCGGGGTGGCGGCATGGCGCAGAGCCGGTTCGGGTTCGTTGGCGGCGACGGCCGCGCCAACTCTGATGGTTGTGGCCGCGTTGTTGGGTTCGCTCGGCATTCAAGGCTTGGCGTGGGACAGCACCGAATTGGTGCGGCTGGCGGCTGAATCAGGCCGAGCCAATGTGACCATGCGGATCACCGAACCACCCAAGTACCAAGCCGACCAATGGGGCGGGGCTGGCTCGGTAATGGTTCGCGGCCCGGCCTGGGTGGGCGCACCGAAAGGCCCAGGTGTTCCAAGCGTGGCGCGGCTGCCGGCCCAGCCTTTGAGCCAGGGGCAACTGTTGGAGTTCCGGGCGCGGCTATCCGTCAACGAATTGGCTGAACCGCAACGGGTCAAACTGGCGGCCCTAGGGACGGTTGCTGTATCCCAGCCGACTGGTTGGCGGGCGGCGCTGTTCCAAGCCCGCCAAAACCTGACCATCAGAGCCAGTCCACTGCTGACCGGGATAGCTTTGGGGGACACCTCGGGCTTGCCGGACCGCCTGGATCAAGACCTCAAGACAACGTCGCTGACCCACATCACGGCCGTCTCCGGCGCCCATGTGGCGATTGTCCTGGGATTGGTGTTGGGGCTTGCCCGGTTGGCGGGCGCTCCGCGCCCAGTGGCGGCGGCTTTCGGCGCGGTTGCTTTGCTGGGGTTCGCTGGGTTGATTGGTCATGGTGCCTCGGTTTGGCGGTCGGTGGCGATGGGTGCGGCGGCCATCATCGGTCTGGCCGCCGGGCGGACCCGCGCGGCTCTGGGGGCGTTGGCAGCGGCGGTGATCGTGGTGTTGGCTGCCAACCCCTGGCTGGCCAGGTCATATGGGTTGATCCTGTCGGTCCTGGCTACCGCTGCTTTGATCCTGGTGGCACCGCCGTTGGCAAAGTGGTTGACGCGAAGCCTTCCGCGGCTACCCAAACCAGTGGCGGAGGGCGCCGCTCTGACGCTCTCCGCTCAGTTGGCCTGCGCGCCGGTGATAGCAATGTTCGCCGGTCAGATCTCGTTGACGGCTCTGCCGGCCAACCTGCTGGCCGCCCCAGCCATTCCGATCGCCACCGTTGGTGGTTTGGTGGCGGCCCTGACCGCACCGGCCGCGCCCTGGCTGGCCGATGCCGCCGCCTGGGCGGGCAATGCTGGCGCCGCCTGGGTGGGACAGGTCGCCACTTGGGTGGCAGCCTGGCCGGTGGCCGCCATCGCCTGGCCGCTGGGCCTGGCTGGCTTGGTGTTAGCGGCGGCCGCTTCCCTGGCCGCAGGTCTGGCGGCTTGGCGGCTGGGCCGCCGGCGCCGGGCGGCCCAGGTTCTGATCGGCTTGTTGGCCACCGCGCTGGCTATCCAAGCTCTCCTGCCACGGGCCTGGATCGATTCGGCTCTTGCCGGCCGCGTCACCGCCGATTGGTTGTTCGCCGCTAGCGACGTAGGGCAGGGAACCGCTGCGGTTCTGCGCACCGGCGAAC
>JAIRTF010000119.1 GCA_031255075.1 Bifidobacteriaceae bacterium
CGAGGTCTGGGTCAGTTGGCGACCCAGGCCAGCCGTAGCTGGCCGCGACCAGCGCCGCGCCAAGAACTGGTACCGCCACCAACCGAGCCACGCTAGCCATCCACCTGGTCTACCCCGGACCCAGCCACTCTGCTCAGAGATAAAGCCGCCCCCTGTGGACAACAACCGCCAACTGACGAGACTGGCGCCGGGCGTGTCAACGCTCTCTGTGCAGGCTTTCCTAGCCGAGCAGGAGAGCCACAAGCGGGGCTGGTACTGCCCACACCGGGTGAGTCAGGTCCAGCACGCTCTTAGTCGCCACAATCCCACTTCCATATTTGGCCGCGATGACCCTCGATTCGCCGCGCCATCCGGAGTCAACCCATTTCGACTCGATTGGTGTGGTCGTTGCTGGTCCGTTCACTGTCGGAATCCTCGACGGAGCTAGGTCAATTTCGTTTCCCTTGCCACTGCGGGTATAGCCGATCGTGTCGTTGTCTGCCCAGCGGCCCTCGTCCGCTTCGTCAATGCGCCGCGCCATGGCCACAGCCAATGCGGCTTCGGTGAGCCCGGTGAAGTCCGGGACAGTCGGGCCGACGCTCAACTGACCAGGAACCCAGGAGAGGAGCGGATCCACCAGGTACAGCTTGAACTGGGCACCTGGAACGGCGCGTCCCTCGTCATCGCGCTGGTGACATTGAACCGCCGCGCACGAGTTGATCATCCGGGCGATGCGCCGGCCAAGCACCCCCGGGCTCCCATAGTTCAGAGCGGAGGACAGATGGCGCAGATTCAAAGGGCTAGTCGCCCGCTCAGCAAGTTCGGCCAGAAGCAGCGGAACCGACTCCTGCGGGGCATCTGGATCGATGTCCGTGCGTAGCCACCCAACAAGGTCGCGGCAAAAGGCAGCGCTCACTGCCCCCGAACGGGCATGCTCAGCAGTTGCCCGGGGGAAGCCGCCACTTGTCAAATAGTTCTGCCAGGCCAGGTCGTAGTCATCGGTAAGGAACGCCAATTCGTCAAGTGCCTTGCGACAGTGCTCGGATTGAAGTTCTGTTGGGTCTCCGGCGGCAGGTCGAGGCAGGGTCGGCGTGGTTGCGGCTAGGTAGTCACGGAAGGTCATCGGTAAGAGTTGGCGGACTCGGCGCCGGGCACCGGAGCCGGCGCGGCCGGTCATGAGGTGGCCATATATTGCTTCACTTCCAGTCCAGCGGCTGCCTGTTGCGACCACGCAGTCGTCGCCGAATTCGCTGAGATCGCGTGCCTGCTTGACGACGCTGGTCCAGCCATCAATGCTGCTGATCTCGTCGAAGAACCAGATCCGCTGCCGCGCCTGTGGGGTGTCGACCGAGGCCGTCAGAGAGCGCCCTAGTGTTATTACGCGACGTAGGTCGCGTCCTTTCATACCGTCGCATTGAACCTGGATGATTTGGCGGGGGTCGATCTCTCGACGAGCGCACAGCGCGGCGATGGCGTCCAGCATGGCGACCGATTTGCCGATCCGTCTCGGTCCGGTTAGGACCACGAGGGAGTCGTCGAGGGGGCCAAGTGCAACATCGTCAAGGATGTGCGCTCGGTACCCCAGATCCAGGCCGCTACGTCCAGCCAACAGACGATGGGTACGCGTCCATTCGAGGCGGTCGCCGCTGGCGGCCGAGGCCCACCATGGATTGGCCAAGGCCAGCATCCGCCTTAACTCGTCATCTCGCACACATAGACTGTACCGCAAACGAAGCCTCTGTGCAGGGGTTTTACGTTTTGGGCGTGTCAAAACAGGGGGGGTTTTGAGGTGGCGGCGTGTCAAAAAGGGGGGGTTTTGCTTCGCCGGCGTGTCAAAAAGGGGGGGTTTTGTAACGCGATCGCGTGATGGGAGGGGCTCAAGACGGCTCTGCCGCGGTGGAAACCGGGTGGCTCAGGCGGAAGCTTGGCCAGCTCTTCACTAGGAGCAGCTGACAACAGTCTGGGCGCCTGGGCCGCCCGCTCAGCGCGGCATCGGCTTAGTGGTTGCCAGGCGCTATTGGCGGCAGGCCGGGGCGGGGGTTGAAATTGACGAGGGCTGGGTGGGGTGCTAGCGTCGGTGCTTAGTGCTAATGAGAAGCATTCGCACTAAGCGTCTTGAGACACGCTGCCCCTCGACAAGAAAGTGAGTCCCACTGTGCGTGGTGTCACCAGGACCGGACAGGCCGGTTCTCCATTCTCAACAAAACGAGCCGGCGCGGTGGTGGCGATCACCATGGCGGTCGCGCTCGCCCTGCCTGCGACCGGCGCCTCAGCCGACCCGACCCCTGGCGGCGGATTGGCCGATCAGTACACACTTGAGATTCTTGGCCCGCCGGCCGGCGGTGTTAGCTCTTCGGCGCTGGGTATCAATGACAACGGCGACGTGGTTGGGATCACCCGACCCACGGGATCGGCCCAACCCCAACAAACTGTGCTGTGGGAACGGCACGGCGACCACTTTCATGCCCATGTGCTGGACAACCTGGAGGGATCGGCGTTCTCGCGTGGGTTCGATCTCAACAATGATCAGAACATCGTCGGAGAAGCCTTTGATTCGGCCGGAACCTCAGTTCCCATCCGGTGGGCCGGGGAATCCGCGCCCGTTCGCGTGACCAACCTGAACGCGACCGGCACCGGACTGCTCAACGACATTTCGGATGATGGTGTAGCTGTTGGCACGGCCTCTGGCATGGCTGTCAAAGTGAACCCAGACGGGACGGTCGTGATCTTGCCACCCCCTGGTCCGGCCGGTTCCACGGCCACTTCGATGACAGCAACCGCCGTGGCGAACGGCGGCGTCATCGGCGGGCGGGCCTCAATCACACCGCCCGGAGGCAGTGCCGGTGCGCTGAGCGGAGTGGTGTGGGACGCGAACGGTACGCGGCTGTTGCCTGCGCCCCTCGGGGCCAGCGCCCCGGTCGTGGCAGATGTACGGCCAGACGGCGTGGCCGCCGGTAGCGCCACCGTGGGCTCAACTGAGGTTGCGGTTCAGTGGGACGCCGCCGGTACCCCTGTCCTGTTGGCCACACCGAACGTGGGCGGCTACAACCATGCGGCCGCCAAAGCCATATCTGCCGACTTGGTGGTGGGCTACGCCTCGCAGTACGCCGGCAACACATCCTACGGCGGCGCCGCTGTGGCCTGGGATTCCGCTGGTGCGCACGACCTGTCAGCGCGGGTGGCGGATCTGCCGGCCGGAGTGGTTCTGCAGGCCGCCTTGGACGTCAATCGCAGCGGGCAAATCGTGGGTAGCGCGTACACACCGGAAGGGGCCAGAGGATTCGTGCTGACCCCAGTGGGCTCGGCAACGACCTACCAGGTCAGCATTGAGCACTTCCCAAACGAGTTCACGGACGGCCAGCAGTACACGCTCCAGGCGCAGCCTTCGCCCGCAGTGCCAGGCGCGACCTACCGCTGGGAGATGCAAGTGACGGGCTCCAGCGCTTGGTTACCCATCAACGATGCCGCCGGCCCGGTCACCACAGCCCAGATCACCTTCACGGCGCGGCAGGCTTGGGACGGGTTTGCGTGGCGGGTGGCGCTGATCGACGCCGATGGCGACCGGTTGGCTGAGTCCGCCGCCCACGAAATGCGGGTCTCCCTGGGTGTACCGACCGTCAATGGGCTCCACATTCTTGGCTTGGCCGGTCACTACCACTCCGGCGGCACCATCCAGCTGACTGCCGTCCTGGTGCCAGCTGATCCGAGTCCCGCGCAATACCGTTGGTCAATGAAAAGGGCTGGCCAGGCCGCCTATCACGCGGTGACCGGTCAGACTGACGAGACCTTCGCCATCACGGCGGAACAGGCCTTGGAAGGCGCCATGGTCAAGGTGGAACGCCTGGTCGGGGGTGTGCCGGTAGCCACTTCGGAGCCGGTCACGCTGGAAGTGGATGACCATGGCGCGCCTCCGGCCCAGGCGGTGTCGATTGCCGGTGCCTCGACCTATCGCGCCGGCAGCGCCGTCGAGCTGACGGCCAGTGTGTCCCCAGCAACTGTTCTGGACCGCTACCAGTGGTTCATTCGCGAAGCGGGCGCCGCAGCCCCGCAGCCTGTGCCAGGCGCCAACGCCGCAACCTACTCCTTCACGGCTGAGCCGCGGCACAACGGCGCCGAACTGACAGTGGCGGTCATTGAGGAAAACGGAACCGTGATCTATGGGCCATCCGAGCCATACAGCTTGGCCGTTGCGGCATCTCCTCAGCCAGGTGGCGTGTTTCCTGGGACTGGCGGAGCTGCGGGCCCCTCGGCCACCGGCAGTGACCCAGCCGGTGGAGCGCCCCTGCCGCCCACCGGTGCGACGGCCCCCAGCCTGGCTTTAGCTGCCATCTGTCTAATGCTGGCCGGCACTGCGGCTGTGGCCCGCGGCCGCCGCCGGCCAACCCTCTCCTAGCGCCGCCGCCGGCCGCGCTGGCCGCCGCGCTGGCTACCCATCCTGCCGCCTGCAGGTGTCCCAGTCCCAGTCGTTGCTCCCGGCGGGGGCTGGGCATCCGAAGCATCGGCAGCCCCCGTGAGGTGCGGTTTCTCGGAACGGCGCCTGCAAGGTGCCCTGGCCGCGCGGGAAGGCATGGTACGCAGACTGCCCAGAGCGGGTGAGCGGCCAGGGCACGTTGTGTGGGGGTTGGTGGGGGTGCGGTAGACTCGCTGGTGGCCTTCCGCCAGGGAGGCCTAATTCGCGTGCTTCTGTGCTGGGCTGAATTGCTTCGGCTCAGTGCTGGCGGGCTCGGTCCGGGCGTCAGTCCGGTTCCTCGCCAGCGGAGGCACTAGGCGCTTGACACCGGTAAAACGGCTGGTCAGGCAATCAACCGAGAGGAATTTAGCGATGGCTATCGTCACCATGCGCCAGCTATTGGACAGCGGCGTTCATTTTGGGCATCAGACCCGCCGGTGGAACCCGAAGATGAAGCGGTTCATCCTGACGGAACGCAACGGCATCTACATCATTGACCTGGGTCAAACCCTGAGCCACATTGACACGGCTTATGAGTTCATCAAGGACACAGTCGCCAAAGGCGGCACCATGTTGTTTGTGGGCACCAAGAAGCAAGCCCAAGAAGCAGTCCAAGAGCAGGCCACCCGCGTGGGCATGCCGTACGTCAACCAGCGTTGGTTGGGCGGCATGTTGACCAACTTCCACACCATCTCCAAGCGTCTGTCACGCCTCAAGGAGCTGGAAGACATGAACTTGGATGACGCCACCGGCTCCACGTACACCAAGAAGGAACGGCTCATGATGAGCCGCGAACGCGACAAGCTTTCACGCACCCTGGGTGGTATCCGCACCATGGCCAAGTTGCCGGCCGCGGTGTGGATTGTTGACACCAAGAAGGAACACCTGGCGGTGGACGAAGCCCGCAAGTTGGGCATCCCGGTGGTGGCCATCCTGGACACCAATGCTGACCCGGAAGAGGCGCAATACCCCATTCCCGGCAATGATGACGCCATTCGCGCGGTCGGTTTGTTGACCCGCGTGGTGGCCGATGCCGTGGCTGAGGGCCTGCTTGAACGTCACGCCGTGCGCGACACGGCTGCCGAAGGAACCCAGTCCGCCGAAGAGCCGTTGGCCGAGTGGGAGAAGGAACTTCTGGCTGGTGGCGCCAACTCCGCAGATGTGGACGTTTCGGCTGTTCAGCCGCAGACCAGTGCCGTGGCCCAGGCCGAGGAGACGATTGACGGCCGGGGCGCCATCCCGGTGACCGAGGTGGACGCTCCGCCCGCACCGGCACCAGCGACGGATGGCGGCACAGCTGATGTGGTCGCAGCCCAGGCCGGCAGTCTGCCGGGGGTTGAAGTAACCGAGGAATCAGCCGAAACCCCGTTGCAGGAGACAGTTTCTGAAGCGACCCACCTAGCGGCCGATGCCGTACCAGCGGCCCCAGCACCGGCGGCCGCCCCGCAGCCCAAGGCCGCCGCACCGACGCCGGCCAAGCCGGCTGCTCCGAGCCCAGCTCCGGTGGCGGCCCCGGCGGAAGCCGCGCCAGCGGCCCAGGCGCCAGCAGCTGAGACCAAGCCCGCAGCGGCAGAATCCAAGGCACCCATGCCGAAGGCTCCCCAGCCCAAGGCCCCGGAAGCCAAGAAACCAGAGCCGAAAGCCGAGGCGGCCCCAGCCAAGCCGGCAGAGCCCAAGCCAGCCGAGCCCAAGGCTGATGAGGCCAAAGCTGAGGCACCCAAGGCCGCCGAAGCCAAGCCCGCCAAGGAGACCAAGGCGGCTGATGAGAAGCCAGCGGCCCCGGCCAAGGCTGAGCCGAAGGCTGAAGCACCGGCCAAGGCCGCCAAAGCTGAGCCGAAGGCTGAGGCCGAATCGGCCAAGGAGGCCAAGCCGGCTGACGACAAGCCCGCCGCTGCCGCCAAGGCGGAGCCTAAGGCTGAAGCGCCCAAAGCCGCGCCAAAGAAGCCGGCCGCCAAAGCGGCTGAAGCCGGCGAAGCCAAAGCCGCTGCGGCCAAGAAGACCGAGGCCAAGAAGCCGGAGCCGAAAGCGGCTGCCGCCAAGGACGAGGAAGCCAAGCCGAAGTCCAGCGCCAAAGCTGCCAGCACGGCCGCCAAGAAGAAGACCGCCGAAGCTGAAGCAGACGGCGCGGACAAGAAGTGAGCTAGCCCAAACGGGCGGCCAAACATAATTCGTTGACTACGCGGACAAGCGAAGGGAACTAGAAGTAGCGATGCCGAACTACACAACTCAGGACATCAAAGAACTGCGCGAAAAGACCGGCGCAGGCATGCTGGACGTCAAGAAGGCGCTCGATGAAGCCGGTGGCGACCAGGACAAAGCCCTTGAAATCATCAGGGTCAAAGGCCTGAAGGGCCTGGCCAAGCGGGAGGGCAGGTCCACCTCTGACGGTCTGGTGGCCGCCAAAGTGGTCAAGACCGAAGACGGCGAAACCGGGGTGATGATTGAACTCAACTCGGAGACGGACTTCGTCGCCAAAGCCGAACCATTCGTCAAATTGGCAGAGCAGGTGCTGGAAGCAGCTGCGGCGCTGGGCAGCCCCAACGCCGCCGAAGTGCTGGGTTCCCCAGCTGAAGGGCCAAACGCCACCGTTCAAGACGCCATTGACGCGGTCTCCGCAACTGTGGGCGAAAGGCTCCAACTGCGCCGCGTGGCCATTGTTTCCGGTGAGCACGTTGAGGCCTATCTGCACCGCACCAACAAGGATCTGCCACCGCAGGTCGGTGTGCTGATCGCCACCGATGAGCGGGGCGCCGGTGTGGCCCATGACCTGGCCATGCACATTGCCGCGTATTCGCCGTTGTATCTGACCGAAGCCCAGGTTCCGGAAGAGACCATCGAGGCGGAAAAGCGGATCGCCACCCAGAACGCCGAAGAGGCGGGCATGAACCCGAATGTGATCCCGAAGGTGGTGGAAGGCAAGCTGAAGGCGTTCTACAAAGAGAACGTGCTGCTGGACCAAGCCTTCGCCAAGGATCCGAAGACCACAGTTGCGAAGGTCCTGACCGCCGCCGGCGGAGTGGTCACCGGGTTTGCGCGGTTCCGCGTAGGGGCCTGACGGCCCACCGGTCGGCTCACTGAAGGAAGGCCCCAGATGACCGCTTCGGACTTGCGCCGCCCCGAGGGGCGCCGCGTCATGTTGAAACTCTCAGGCGAAGCTTTCGGTGGGGGCCGGCTGGGAGTTGACCCAGATGTGATCACGGACATAGCCCGTCAGATCGCTGATGCCGTCAGCCAGGGAATCCAGGTGGCGGTGGTAGTTGGCGGTGGCAACTTCTTCCGTGGAGTGGAACTGGCGGACAGAGGTATGGACCGCGCCCGGGCTGACTACATGGGCATGCTGGGAACAGTCATGAACTGCCTGGCCCTGCAAGATTTCTGTGAACAGGCTGGGGTACCAACCCGGGTCCAGACGGCCATCTCCAT
>JAIRTF010000207.1 GCA_031255075.1 Bifidobacteriaceae bacterium
GGAGTTCGAGTCCGGGCGGCGCAACGAAGTGGAGCCGACCGGACTCGAACCGGCGACCCTCTGCGTGCAAATCAGATGCGCTACCAACTGCGCCACGGCCCCGTGCCCCGGCCGCGGCGGGGCTTGGCGGGCCAGGCATGGTGGTTCTGGCCGTCACCTTGTTGCGGCTTGATTATGGCGGGCGGCGTGTGGGCCGCCCCGAGTGTGTCTATTCGACTGGGTCGGTTACCTCGGCCCAGAGGTCAAGTTCTGCGCGGTCTTGGGCAACTTTGCGGTAGACCAGCAGGCCAACTGCGGCAACGGCCAGCAGAATCAGTAGTTTCTTCACCTTGGTTCCTCCTTGCGTGGTGACGTAGCCTCGGTTCGGTGGTGGGCCTAGGAGGACTTGAACCTCCGACCTCTTCCTTATCAGGGAAGCGCTCTAACCGCCTGAGCTATAGGCCCTCGGCTGGACATCAGTCCAGCGCCCCGCGAGACTATCGCACACACCTTACTGGGAGCAAACCCGCCCAGGTGGGTGACCATCTCACTTTTCTTTGAGTGTGACGTGCACGCCTCCTACGAGCGCCGCGATGATGTTGTAGACCACGGCCATGAGGGTGGACATGACGGTGATGACTACCACGTCGATCACGGCGATGACCGCGGCGGCGGACATGATCCGTCCCAGTTCGAAGTATTTGAGCACGTCAAGCGATTCGGGCCGGCTGGCGCCGACCACGTCGGTGATCATTTGGTCGATCTGGGTGAACACGTGGCGGTCATTGAAGGCCGTCCACAGCACAAACACCGCCACTACCAGTGCAATCCCCAGAGCTATGGAGATCAGGAAGGAGATTTTGGCGACTGACAGCGGGGCCACGTAGGACAGGTTCAGTTTGACGCGGTTGCCTTTGGCGGCGGTGGCCTTGCCGGAGGCTTTGACTCCGGCCACTTCGACGGCAGCGGTCCCGGCCACGGCTGCTCCGGTGGCGGCTTTGGATGGCCGCCCGGCTCTGGCTAGTTTGCTGGTCAGGCTGACTTTGGCAGTCTTGGGTGGGGCGATGGTCGGGGGCCCAGCGGGCAGCGTGGAGGTAGCGGTGGTCGATGCCGCGTGGCTTTCTTCCGGTGTGATGGTGACGGCCACCGGTTTGGACACCCGATATGACCGGTTGCCGCCGCGGCCTACCCGATGACCGCTTTCGACTGGTTGGTGTTGCCGGGTAGAGGGGCCGGATTCGCCGTCACCATGGCCGACGTGCCTGACGGGTTGTGAGTTGACCGTTGGTTGCGGTTTGGCTTTGGGTCGGATGGTCGGCGGTGGCTCAACCGCATGTCCGGTGCGAACGGCATTCTTGGTAGCCGTTGGACGCTGGTCGGTGGGGGGGTTGCCGACGCCTACGCGGTGGGCTTTGCCGGAGTTTGGGCCGCCCAGGTTCTTCTTCCCCGGTGATGGGCCGTGTTCTCCACTCATTCGTGTCGCTTTCTCGCGGTCTGGTTGACTACAGCCCACGCTACCTCACGCCAGGCTCGGCGCTGACCCACTGGCGGATGAGGGCTGTTCGTCCGGGCTGGTTTCGGCGGTGGTTTCGGTTTCGGCTTCGCCGGTTTGTTCCACGTTGAGAGCCACGCCAATGATCCGGTCACCGGCGTCTGGTTTGGCGAACACCACTCCCATGGTGTCGCGGCCTTTGGCGGGCACCTCATCAACCCGGGAGCGAACCACTTTGCCGCCTTGCATGATGACCATCACTTCGTCATCGGCTTCCGTGATCAGCGCGCCGACCAGGTCGCCGCGTTCGGCGGCCAGTTTGGCGACTTTGATGCCTAGCCCGCCGCGGCCTTGGACACGGTATTCCTCGACTGGAGTGCGTTTGGCGAAACCACCTTCGGTGACGACGAACACATCCGCGCCGGGGCGGACCACGTCCATGGCCAAGAGTTCGTCGCCGGTCCTGAACCGCATGCCGGTCACGCCGGAGGTGGCTCGGCCCATCGGTCTGAGGGCTTCATCCCAGGCGGTGAACCGCACTGACATGCCTTTGCGGGAAACCAGCATCAGGTCTGAGGCTTGGTCCGCCAACCGGGCGGCGACCACTTCGTCAGCTTCGCCTTCGGCGTCTTCCCGCAGGTTGATGGCAATGATCCCGCCGGATCTGGCTGAGTCGTAGTCCCGCAGGCGGGTCTTCTTGACCAGGCCGCGTTTGGTGGCCAGGACCAGGTATTCGGCTTGCTCGTAGTCTTTGAGAGCCATGACTTGGGCGATCTTTTCGCCCGGTTGGAAGGCCAACATGTTGGCGACGTGTTGGCCTTTGGCATCCCGGCCGCCTTCGGGCAGTTCGTAGCCTTTGGTGCGGTAGACCCGGCCGAAGTTGGTGAAGAACAGCAGCCAGTGGTGGGTGGTGGTGACGAAGAAGTGGTCCACTACGTCGTCTTCACGCAGTTGGGCGCCTTTGACGCCTTTGCCGCCGCGGCGTTGGGACCGGTAGAGGTCCACTCGGGTGCGTTTGGCGTAGCCGCCGCGGGTGATGGTGACAACGACGTCTTCTTCGGGGATGAGGTCTTCGTCGGTGACTTCACCTTCGAATGGCAAGATGCGGGTGCGGCGTTCGTCGCCGTATTTGGCGGTGATTTCTTGGAGTTCTTCGGCCACGATGCTGCGTTGGCGTTCGGGGCTGGCCAGGATGTCTTTGTAATCAGCGATGCGCGCTTCGATGGCGGTGTGTTCGTCGATGATCTTTTGCCGTTCGAGGGCTGCCAACCGCCGCAGCTGCATTTCCAGGATGGCGTTGGCTTGGAGTTCGTCTACGTCCAACAGTCCGATCAGACCTTGGCGGGCTATTTCGACCGATGCCGAAGCCCGGATCAGGGCGATCACCTCGTCTAGAGCGTCGAGGGCTTTGAGGTAGCCGCGCAGGATGTGGGCTCTGGCTTCGGCCTCGGCCAGCAGATATTGAGTGCGGCGTTGGACCACTTCAAGTTGGTGCGCGGTCCAGTGGCGGACAAAGGCGTCCAGGGTACGGGCCCGGGGAACGCCATCGACCAGGGCCAACATGTTGGCGCCGAAGGTGTCTTGAAGCTGGGTCTGCTTGTACAGGTTGTTGAGGACAACCTTGGGGACGGCGTCGCGTTTGAGCAGGATGACCAAGCGTTGGCCAGTCCGGCCGGAGGATTCGTCGCGCAGGTCGGCAATGCCTTGGATGCGGCCGTCTTTGACCAATTCACCAATTCGGCTGGCCAGCCGGTCGGGGTTGACTTGGTAGGGCAGTTCGGTGACGACCAGCGCGTTGCGGCCGCCGATTTCTTCGACCTCGACCACGGCCCGCATGACGATTGAGCCGCGACCGGTGCGGTAGGCCTCTTTGATGCCCTTGGTGCCGAGGATCAGCGCACCGGTGGGGAAATCAGGCCCGGGGATCCGTTCGATCAGCGCTTCGAGGAGCTCTTCTCTGGAAGCTTCGGGGTGTTCGAGGTGCCACAGCACACCGGAGGCCACTTCCCGCAGGTTGTGGGGTGGGATGTTGGTGGCCATGCCAACAGCGATCCCGGCCGAGCCGTTGACCAACAGGTTTGGGAACCGGGCCGGCAGCACAACTGGTTCTTTGGCGCGGCCGTCGTAGTTGTCTTGGAAATCGACTGTGTCGCGTTCGATGTCGCGGACCATTTCCATGGCCAGGGGCGCCATCCGGCATTCGGTGTAACGGGGGGCGGCGGCGCCATCGTCTCCGGGGGAGCCGAAGTTGCCTTGTCCGTCTACCAGCGGGTAACGCAGCGACCAGTCTTGGACCAGCCGGACCAAGGTGTCGTAGATGGCCGTGTCGCCGTGGGGGTGGTATTTGCCCATGACTTCGCCGACCACGCGGGTGCATTTGGAAAAGCCTCGGTCCGGCCGGTAGCCGCCATCAAACATGGCGTAGATGACCCGCCGGTGGACCGGTTTGAGCCCGTCACGGATGTCTGGCAGGGCCCGGCCTACGATGACGCTCATGGCGTAGTCCAGGTAGGAGCGCCGCATCTCCGATTGCAGGTCGACGGGTTCGATTCGACCCGTTGGCGGGACGCTTGGCAGGTTTGGCTCGCTCACAACAGTCCTTCGCGATCAGATGTCTAGGAAACGCACATCATGGGCGTTACGTTGAATGAATGCTTTGCGGGATTCGACATCCTCGCCCATCAGGATGGAGAACGTCTCTTCAACGGAGGCGGCCTCTTCCATGGTGATTTGCAGCAGTGTGCGGCTGTCTGGGTCCATGGTGGTTTCCCACAGTTCTTGGTAGTTCATCTCACCTAGACCCTTGTAGCGCTGGATGCCGTTTTCTTTCGGTATCCGTTTGCCGGCCTCAGATCCTTGGGTCAGCATCTGGTCGCGTTCCCGGTCCGAATAGGCGAACTGGTGTTCCGCGTTGGTCCACTTCAGCCGGTAGAGCGGCGGTTGGGCCAGGTAGACGTTGCCGTTCTTGATCAAAGATGGCATGTACCGGTACAGCAGCGTCAACAGCAAAGTCTGGATGTGTTTGCCGTCCACGTCGGCATCTGCCATCAAGACGATCTTGTGATACCGCAGCTTGCCCAAGTCGAAATCTTCGCCGATCCCCGTGCCAAAGGCTGTGATCAGAGCCTGAATCTCAGCGTTGGACAGCGCCCGGTCGAGGCGGGCCTTTTCAACGTTGAGGATTTTGCCGCGCAACGGCAAGATGGCTTGGGTTTCCGGGTTACGGCCACGGATGGCGCTGCCACCAGCTGAATCTCCCTCAACTATGAAGATTTCCGATGCCGAAGGCTCCCTTGATGAACAGTCCTTGAGCTTGCCGGGCAGGCCACCGGATTCCAACAGGCCTTTGCGGCGAGTGGCTTCACGGGCCTTGCGGGCCGCCATGCGGGCGGCACCAGCCTGGATGGCTTTACGGATGATGTCTTTGGCTTCCGCCGGGTGCGAATCGAGCCAATCACCCAGCTTTTCGCCAACCATTTTCTGAACAAAGGTCTTGGCTTCGGTGTTACCCAACTTGGTTTTGGTCTGGCCCTCGAACTGCGGTTCCAGGAGCTTGACGGACACCACCGCTGTC
>JAIRTF010000220.1 GCA_031255075.1 Bifidobacteriaceae bacterium
GAAGTCCCCGGCGAAGACCAAATCAAGGTCCTCAAGGGCGCGCCCATGCGCACCGCGGTCAACATGGAGACCTCCCTTGGCGTGCCCACCGCCACATCGATCCGGCAGGTCCCTGCCAAGGTGATGATCGAAAACCGGTCGATGATCAACAACCAGCTGGCGCGTTCGCGCGGAGGACGGATCTCCTTCACCCACCTGATCTCTTTCGCCATGGCCGAAGCGCTCCGCGAAATGCCAGAAATGAACGTCTCCTACGGTGTCGAAGACGGCAAACCCGCCCTGCTGCGACGGGCTCATGTGAACCTGGGACTCGCCATCGACCTGGCCAAAGACGATGGCACCCGGCAGCTACTGGTGCCAGCTATCAAACAGGCCGACACGCTCACCTTTGCCGAACTGTGGGCCGCCTACGAAGACCTAGTCCGCCGCGCCCGGCTGGGCAAACTGACCGTGGACGACCTCAGCGGCGTGACCTGCTCGCTGACAAACCCCGGCGGAATCGGCACCTCCGCCTCGGTGCCACGGCTGATGCCTGGGCAATCAGTCATCGTGGGCGTGGGCGCCATGGAGTTCCCCGCCGAGTTCCAAGGCACCAGCCAACACAACCTGGCTGATTGGGGTATCTCCAAGCTGCTGACCTTGACTTCCACCTATGACCACCGGGTAATTCAGGGCGCTCAAAGCGGCGAGTTCCTGCGACTGATGCACCGCAAACTGCTTGGCGAAGACGGTTTCTACGACCGCATCTTCGCCTCACTACGTATCCCCTACGAACCGATCCGGTGGGAACAAGACACCGGCGGGTCAATTGCCCAAAAGACCTCTGCCGTGACCCGACTGATCCATGGCTACCGGGTCCGCGGCCACATGGCAGCAGACATAGACCCACTCGCCTACCGGCAGCGCGGCCACGAAGACCTGGTGCTTAGCTCCTACGGCTTGTCCATCTGGGACATGGAGCGCGACTTCCAAGTGGACGGCTTCGGCGGCCAGGCCACCATGAAACTGGCGGACATCATTCAACTGGCGCGTGACACGTACTGCGGCAAAATCGGCGTCGAATACATGCACATCGAAGACCCAGATGAACGGACCTGGCTGCAGGAACGCATCGAACGGCCGCGTCAGCCGCTGAGCCGCGGCGTCCAAATCAGAGCCCTGAACAAACTGGCCGAGGCCGAGGCCCTGGAGACATTCCTCCAAACCAAGTACGTCGGCGCCAAACGCTTCTCCCTTGAGGGCTCTGAAGTGGTGATCCCGGTGCTGGATGCCATGATTTCCCGTTACGCCGACCAAGGCACCGGCGAAGTGGTCATCGGCATGGCCCACCGCGGCCGTCTCAACGTGCTGACCAACATTGCCGACAAGTCCTACGGTCAGGTGTTCTCAGAATTCGAAGACAATCCGGACGCCCGCGACACCTACCAAGGTTCCGGTGACGTCAAATACCACCTCGGCACCGAAGGGACCTTCACATCACCATCTGGCAACACCACCCAGGTCTACCTGGCGGCCAACCCGTCACACCTGGAAGCGGCCGATGGCGTGGTGGAAGGCATCGCTCGCGCCAAACAGGACCGGTTGAACCTGGGACCGGACGCGGCCTTCGCAGTAGTCCCGGTGCTGATCCACGGCGACGCGGCCTTCGCCGGGCAGGGCGTGGTCATGGAAACCCTGAACCTGCAAAACCTGCGCGGCTACCGCACCGGCGGCACCGTGCACATCATCATCAACAACCAAGTTGGGTTCACGGTTGGCACAGTTGATTCCCGCTCCACCAAGTACGCCACCGATGTGGCCAAGGGCTACGGCTGCCCAGTGTTCCATGTCAATGGTGACGACCCGGAAGCCTGCATCGAAGCCACCTTGCTGGCCGCCGCCTTCCGCGACGAATTCCAAAAGGACGTGGTCGTCGACCTGGTGTCCTACCGCCGCCGCGGCCACAACGAAGGCGACGATCCGTCAATGACCCAGCCGGTGATGTACTCCTTCATCGACAAGAAGCGTTCAGTTCGCAAGATCTACACCGAAGCGCTGATCAGCCGGGGTGACCTGACCTTGGAGGAAGCCGAGGAGTCCCTCAAACACTTCCAGTCCGAATTGGAGCGGGCCTTCACCGAGACCCGCCAAGAAATCAAGAGCCAAGTCGAAGCCAAACAGGCTGGGCAGGCTAGTCGTTCCGGCCAGGAGGGCCAGGGAGGCCAGCCGAGGCAGAGTGGCCAGGAAGGCCAGGCCGGGCAGGCGAGCTCGGGCAGTCAGGCGAGCCAGGGCAGTCAGGCAGGGAAGCTCGGCCAGGACGCACCTGGGAGCACCGCTGGTGGCGAGACTTCGCATGGCCTGGAAGTGCCGCTGTCCCAGCGCGAAGACGCGGGCGTGCTGATGGGCTGGAAGACAGCCATCAACCCGGCCGTGGTGGAACGGGTTGGCCAGGTGTTCATCACGCCGCCAGCAGGCTTCACGATTCATCCGAAGCTCCGTACGCTGCTGGAACGCCGTGCGCACATGGCCAAAGAGGGGGGAATCGACTGGGGCATGGCAGAAATGCTGGCCTTCGGCTCACTGCTGCTCGAGGACATCCCGGTCCGCCTGACCGGGCAAGACTCGCGGCGCGGCACCTTTGCCCACCGCCATGTCACTTTCCATGACAAGATCAACGGCTCCGAGTGGACTCCCCTGTGGTTCTTGTCTGATCACCAGGCCAAGGTCTTCATCTACGATTCGGCTCTTTCGGAATACGCCATAGCCGCCTTCGAATATGGCTATTCGGTTGAACGGCCGGACGCCTTGGTGCTGTGGGAGGCGCAGTTCGGCGACTTCTTCAACGGCGCCCAAACCGTAGCTGACGAGTTTGTCTCTTCAGCTGAACAGAAGTGGGGCCAGCATTCATCGGTGGTGTACCTGCTGCCTCACGGCTATGAGGGCCAGGGACCTGACCACTCTTCGGCCCGGATCGAGCGGTGGTTACAGCTGTGTGCGGAGAACAACCTGCGTGTCGCCCAGCCGACCATGCCTGCCAACTACTGCCATCTGCTGCGTTTGCAGGCCTACTCCCGCCCGCGCCGGCCGTTGATCGTGTTCACGCCGAAGTCCGGTTTGCGCCGCAAAGAGGCTGTCTCAGCTATCGAGGACTTCACGCAGGGCACCTTCCAGCCGGTGATCTTGGACGATGCCGTGCCGCAGGCTTCGGCTCACCGGGTTCTGTTGTGTTCGGGCAGGTTGTACTTCGATCTGGTGGCGAAGCGGGCACAGTTGGACGAGGAGACGCGGGCGACCACCGCCATTGTCCGGTTTGAGCAGTTGTATCCGGTGACCGATGAGATGATCAGCCAGGTTTTGGACGGTCTGGCCCCTGACGCGGAGTTGGTTTGGGTACAAGATGAGCCAGCCAATCAGGGCCCTTGGGGATTCATGTTGCGCCGGGTGGCGCCGCTGCTTGGTGGCCGGGCGTTGAACGTTGTCTCCCGTCCGGAGGCGGCCTCTCCGGCGACTGGATCGCATTCCCAGCATGCCGTTGAGCAGGCTGCTCTGTTGGATGAGGCCTTCCGCCGAAACTAGGTCGCCCAGCCTGCCGCCGGCGGTTGGATCGCATTCCCAGCATGCCGTAAAGCGGGCCGCCAGATTGAATGAAGCGATCCAGCAAAACTAGGTCGCCCAACGTCCCGCGAGCGATCGGATCGCATTCCCGCCATGCCATTGAGCAGCACGCCCTCCTAGATGAGGCCCTCTGCCGAAACTAGGTCACCTGGTGGCCCTTGGTCTATCTGGTGGCCGTTTGGCGGATCGCTGCCGCCTTGGTGTCTTAGCAGATCAGCACAGAGTTCAGGGGCGGTCATATTGACTGTTGGAACCCCGTCTGATGGGGTCGCTCCGTAGGCTTTCCCATTCGTGACCGCCGCCCGATGCCTGTCATGAACCAACGGCCAGCGCGTGGGATCCACGCTGACCGGCGGGATGGTGACTGGTATGCCGTCTTGGGTGAAGCGGATTTCCCAACGTTCTGGGTCTATCACCACCTGGCCGCCGTCTGGCCGCCAGATCTGGTCGGGTTCAACCAGTCGGTGATGCCGCCGGCACAGCAAGACCAGGGTTCCCACCTGGTTTTGCCCACCTAGCCGGCGCGGCTTGACATGGTGAATATCGCACATAGAAGCCGGCACGTCACAGCCGTGAAAGGCACAGCCGGCGTCGCGCAGTTTGACCGCCCGCCGGATACGACGGGGCAGATTGGGAGTCTGACTGCCGGCGGCCAACAGACGCCGGCCCGCACCGGAGACAACCATCGAGTGGGCGTCAGCCCCACAGCAAAGCATCTGCAGATCCCGCACCCAGATTGGTTCCCCATCAGGATCATCGGCGAAGCGAGCGACGGCTTCGCCTGCGCCTGGGCCCGTCGCGTCGATCACAACGTCCAAGTGCGTGCTGACCGCTCCTGGTAACCCGGAGTCCTGGCCGTTCTTGCCGCAAGCCGCGATTGTCATCTCCACCAGTGCGTCAACTCGCAGCTTTCCCCAGTCGCAGTTGTCGCGCCCGCCGTGGCCTCTTGGCCCGAACGGCTGATCCGCCGCGCTCTTCAACTGGTCATGGAGCCGCCGGGCGAATCCCTCGACCGCGTTTTGCAGCCGCCGACCCGTGGCCTCAGGCAGCATGCCACGAAACTCCAGGCCGCCGGCGCCGTCTGATTTGAATGAAAGGTAACGCAGGGAGTGGGCCCGCTCGGCTCTCTCAGCGGCCCGCTGGCGCAGATCCTCTGGGGTAATGGCCTCTGGCGCCACCTGGGCAACCAGCGCATTGGTCAACCGACCCACGTGGGTCGAAGCTGATGTCTTGGCGGTATCTACGGCAATCGCTTGGGCTTGAGCGAATTCAGCCTCGGACAGGTGTGGTTCGGCCGTCTTCAGGGCTCTGGCAACGGCATGCGCCTGATCAGCATTGATCTCACCAGCCAGTGCGGCTTCAAGAACCAACGGCGCCTCTTCCAGCTGCCGCGCTTTCATGAGCGCCCCGCGGGTCTGCCTGGGCGCAATCAGCTGGGTGTGAGCCAGGGCGTGGTCAAGCCCGTCATAGCCCAAAGCCTGAGGAGTGCCCTCTAGATCCGCTTGCCGCAACTCCTTGTGATACAGCGCCTCCAACCGAGTCTGGGCCGCGTTCAACACCCGCAGGCAATCGAGGCGTTCCTGTGGAGAGTTGGGCGCCGGCGCGTCCATCAACTCGTCAAGCAGCAGATGCAGTTGCCGGTAGACCGCCAGCCGCCGCGCACACCCACTCGCCGCTCCCCCTCCGGGTTCGGCGATCCGCGCGGCGCTGCTTTCCATACCATCCACAATAACACATCACCCCCATTCCGACAACCGTTCTTCAACAATTCACAGGAATACCAACACCTGAACTAGCCGGCGTTCCAGGCGGCCAACGCACCGCCCGCCGCGGCACACACGCCCAACAACCGGGCTCCGCCCGAAAACCTCGAACGCCAACAAACCCGCAGGTAGAGCGAAACCCGCTTAACGCTGTCAGACCCCTGTGAGATGATAGATACGTGCTCCCCAACGTGCGCCGAACCGAACACCGCCAGCGGCCCCCAAGAGCCCGCCCAAGCCACCACTCCGTCAATTGATCAACCCATTCCGTCTGTTTTACGACGTCTGTACCACGCCCTCACTGGCTCCTGCCCCGGGGGCCCCACGGCGGCATCGGCCCTCCGCCCTCCGCAGAACCTCCGGCCCGTCCTTGCCCCCGCGCGTATCCTGGTCCAGTGGATGTGACCGGTGTTCCAGGTGTTGAAAGAGAAGAATCCGACCCATTTGCCTTTGTGGGGCTGACGTT
>JAIRTF010000003.1 GCA_031255075.1 Bifidobacteriaceae bacterium
TCACACCCGGGTTGTCCGCAGCTATGGCCGGGTCGTTCCATTTGGTGATCTTGCCAGTGAAAATGTCCGCGATCACAGTTGGCGCCAAGTTCAGCGAGTCAGCCTCATCCAAGTTGAACGCCACCACGATCGGGCCAATGTAGACAGGCACTTCCACCACACCCGAGTTGGCGGAGCAGGCCTGCAGGCCGGCCGTGATCTCATCGACCTTGAAGGCCCGGTCGGAGCCGGCAAAGGCTATGCCACCGGCCGCGAATTGTTCCCGGCCAACGCCGGAGCCCTGCGGGTCGTAGTTGACTATGACATCGGGTTGCAGCGAAGCGAAGCCCGCCCGCCAGGCTTCTTGGGCCGCTGTCTGGGATGAAGCTCCAGCACCGTCAATGGTGCCGCTCAGCTTGTTGGTGTTGCCGCTGGGGTTGGCGGTGGGGTCGGTTGAGTTTTCGTTCTGGGCACATGCGGCCAGCGAAGCTACCAGCACCCCTGCCAGTACAACCGCCGCCTTCTTGGATTTGACCGGTTTCATCAGGTCCTTACCTCTCGCTTTTGTCATCATTTCGCTGATGACGCTACGAGGCCAGACCTAACTCAAGGTTGGTCCCAGGTGAACGCCAGGTGAACAACCAACCAACATTCCCCCACGCCCTTGTCACCCGTGCCCCATCGTTCCGGCGGCTCCCAACGGAACAGCCGGAACTGGGCAGGTGGTGGGTTACTCTTCGAGGGCGGCGCGGATTTCCTCTTGTTCCTCTTCTTCTTGGAGCAGAGAAGCGGCGTCCGGCCCGTCTTTGGCTTCGTCCGGTTCCGCGTTGGCATCGAACAACGGATCGGCCTCGTCCGCCGGCATTTCCTCGACTACGGCGGTGCCTTCGTCCTCAGCTGCGTCGGTGACGGGAGCCTCCACGGCGGCATCGTCCACCGGTGCCGGGCGGTCCTTCGGCTTGTATTCCTCGGTGACCAGTTCAATGACGGCCATCGGTGCGGAATCACCCTTGCGGGGGCCAATCTTGACAATCCGGGTGTAGCCGCCCGGACGCTCCGCCATGGCCGGTGCGATCTCGGTGAACAAGGTGTGGACCACAGACTTGTCCCGAACGGTTCGCATCACCCGGCGGCGGGACGCCAAATCACCGCGCTTGGCGAAGGTGATCAGACGCTCAGCCAGCGGGCGCAGGCGCCGGGCCTTGGCCAAGGTGGTGGTCACAGCACCGTATTCGAACAGCTTCTGGGCCTGGTAGGCCAAGATCAGGCGCTGGTGGGCGGGGCTGCCGCCCAAGCGGGCTCCTTTGGTGGGAGTGGGCATCTCTAAAGTCTCCTACAGTTTCAAATGGCGGCAGGTTCAGAAAACGTCCGAGTCGTCTTCGATGAACTCTGGTGCTTGATCGCTGATCTCGGAGTGTTCAAACTCCAACGGCGCGTCCTTCAAGGACAAGCCCAAAGAGGCCAGCTTCTCTTTCACCTCGTTGATGGATTTGGTGCCGAAGTTGCGGATGTCCAGCAGATCGGCTTCAGAACGGGCAACCAGTTCACCCACCGTGTGGATGCCCTCACGCTTGAGGCAGTTGTAAGACCGAATGGTCAGATCCAGGTCTTCAACCGGCAGGGCCAGATCGGCAGCCAACGCCTGGTCAGTGGGGCTGGGCCCAATCTCAATGCCTTCGGCTTCCGGGTTCAGCTCACGGGCCAGACCGAACAGCTCGGTCAGGGTCTTGCCGGCAGAGGCCAGAGCATTACGCGGCGTGGTGGACTTCTTGGTCTCCACGTCCACGATCAGCCGGTCAAAGTCGGTCCGCTGCTCCACACGGGTGGCTTCCACCTTGTAGGCGACGCGCAACACCGGTGAATAGATCGAATCGATCGGGATGCGGCCAATCTCCGCGTCCTCAGTCTTGTTCTGAACCGCGGTCACGTAGCCACGGCCGCGCTCCACAGTCAGTTCGATCTCCAGCTTGCCTTTGGCATTCAGGGTGGCGATGTGCAAGTCCGGGTTGTGCACCTCCACGCCGGTGGGCGGGGTCAGATCACCGGCGGTCACCACCCCAGGGCCCTGCTTGCGCAGATACATCACCACGGGCGTGTCATGTTCTGAGGAGACCACCAGGTTCTTCAGGCTGAGGATGATCTCAGTCACGTCCTCTTTGACACCGGGGATGGTTGAGAACTCATGCAGCACGCCGTCAATCCGAATCGAGGTGACGGCTGATCCAGGAATCGAAGACAGCAGGGTGCGCCTGAGCGAATTGCCCAGGGTGTAGCCGAATCCGGGTTCCAGCGGCTCAATGGCGAACCGGGAACGGTAGTCGGAGACAACTTCTTCAGTCAGGTTGGGTCGCTGTGCGATCAGCAATGTTCTTTCTTCCTATCTCGGGACCACCGCTATTTGAGGCCCCGCTTAGAGTTGTTTCCGCCGCGGCGCGTTGCCCCGGCGTGGTCGCGTCACCAGGTTTGCTTGCCCGATGCCGCGCCAAGACTTCTTACACCCGCCGCCGCTTCTTGGGGCGGGCGCCGTTGTGTGCTTGCGGGGTCACATCGGTGATGGATCCCACTTCGAGGCCGGCCGCTTGGAGCGACCGGATGGCTGTTTCGCGGCCGGAGCCGGGTCCTTTGACAAACACGTCCACCTTCTTGACGCCGTGGTCTTGGGCACGCCGGGCGGCCTGTTCGGCCGCCAGTTGGGCTGCGAACGGGGTCGACTTGCGCGACCCTTTGAAGCCAACTTGGCCGGACGAGGCCCATGCCAAGACCGCACCTTGCTGGTCGGTGATGGACACAATCGTGTTGTTGAACGTGGACTTGATGTGGGCGTGGCCGTGCGGGACGTTCTTCTTGTCCTTGCGCCGAACCTTCCTTGCGCCTTGACGGGTCTTTGGGGGCATGGCCTTACACTCCTCGATCAGTGGTTTGGACTGGAACGCTGGTCAGCATGTGGATCACTTCTTACCAGCCTTCTTCTTACCGGCCACGGTCCGCTTGCGGCCCTTGCGGGTGCGGGCGTTGGTCTTGGTCCGCTGGCCATGGACCGGCAAGCCGCGGCGGTGCCGGATCCCCTGGTAGGAGCCAATCTCCACCTTGCGCCGAATATCTGCTTGAATCTCGCGACGGAGATCGCCTTCAACGCGGTAGTTGGCTTCGATGAAGTCACGCAGGGCCACCAACTGCTGATCCGTCAGATCCTTGACCCTGGTGTCCGGGCTGATCCCGGTTGCTTCGAGTGTCTTGGTGGCACGGGTGCGACCTATGCCAAAAATATAGGTGAGGGCAATCTCCACGCGCTTGTCGCGCGGCAGATCCACTCCGACTAGACGAGCCATTAGGCGTCAGCCTCCAAAAGAGTCCGTGGAGGTCTAAACCCATCGCCTCCCCTAGCGGTCGTCTGCCGCTGGGGCCCCAGCCTCCAACTGGGGGTGGCCGTGGAGCCTGGCTCCACGGTGGCGGTGAGTCTTTAGTTGTTGTGCCATCCCAGGCTGGTGCCTGTATGGCTCACCCGCGTCAGGCCTTGCGGCCCGGCAGCGGATGCCGCTGGTTCAGCCTTGACGCTGCTTGTGCCGAGGGTTCTGGCAGATCACCATGACGGTGCCGTTACGCCTGATCACCTTGCACTTTTCGCAGATCTTCTTAACTGATGGTTTGACTTTCATGTTTGCTCCAACACCCTACTTGTACCGGTAGACAATCCGACCGCGGTCCAGGTCATAGGGGCTCAGCTCCACCACTACGCGGTCTTCCGGCAGGATCCGGATGTAGTGCTGGCGCATCTTGCCTGAGATGTGGGCCAAGACCCGGTGGCCGTTGGCCAACTCAACGCGGAACATCGCATTGGGCAGCGCCTCCACCACGGTGCCCTCAATCTCGATGACGCCGTCCTTCTTGGCCATGTTCCTCCACTGGTAGTGACTGTCTAACTAGCCCAAACGCCCACGCCAGGCGCACAGGTCCAACGGGACATCTTACGCCATCTGAACCACTCCTATTGACCACTTCCGCCAAATCCTCACCTTTTCAGCTTCCCGCCAACTCGGGTCCGCCCTGCTCGCCCGAATCTTGCGGCGCAGCGCCAGGTCAGGCCAGCGGTGCGATGGTGATTCCGCGAGCGGCTAGTTCGGCTTCGCCGCCATCTGGGGCGGTCAGTACCCAGATACCGGTTTCGGTCCGGGCCACAGTGTGTTCCCAGTGGGCGGACAGTGACGCATCAACCGTTCGGACGGTCCAGCCGTCACGATCAGTCGAAGTGGCGGGTTTGCCTTCGACCACCATCGGTTCAATGGCCAGCACCATGCCCGGACGGATTTTGGGGCCGCGCTGGCGGCTGGCGAAGTTGAGCACCTCCGGTGCCATGTGCATGGCCCGGCCAATGCCGTGACCAACAAAGTCTCGCAGCACCGCGAAAGACGGCTCCGCCGCCTGGACCGAAGCCTCAATCGCAGCGCCGATCTCTCCGACGTAGGTGGCCTGCGCAAAAGCCGCTATCCCATCCCACAGAGCTTTCCGGGTCACTTCCATTAGCACCTCGGCGCGGGCCCCAACCGGCCCAACCGCCTGGGTGATGGCCGAATCAGAATGCCAGCCGTTCAGCACGGCACCGCAATCGATGGACACCAGATCGCCGGGGCGCAGCACCTGGCTGCCAGGGATGCCGTGGACCACCACATCATTGATGGACAGACAGATGGAGGCCGGGTAGCCCTGATAGTTCAAGAAGTTCGGTTCGGCGCCGGCCTGGCGGATCGCCTCAGCGGCTACCTGGTCGATGTCTCGGGCTTGGGCGCCAGGCACCAACTGCGCCCGGACAGCTTCCAGAGCCGCCGCAGTCACCAGACCTGACTTGCGCATGGCCAGAATCTCTTCCGGCGACTTCAGTTCGATTCGTTCCCGCCCCATGAATCGGCTCATTGGTTATCCAGCTGCTCCAGTCCCAAGGCTCGCATCACCGCTTCAGAAACCTCCTCAATAGTGCCCAACGAATCAACACTGACCAACAGTCCGCGCGAACGGTAGACGTCAATGATCGGCTCGGTTTGGCTGTGGTAGACCTCCAGCCGTGCCCTGATCACCGGTTCGGTGTCGTCAGCCCGGCCCTCAATCTCAGCCCGCTTCAACAAGCGGGAGACTATCAAGTCCTCGTCCAGCCGCATCTCCAGGGCCGCCTCAATCGGTGTGCCGGCCTGGTCAAGGATGCCGTCCAGCACCGCCACCTGGGGGACGTTGCGCGGGTAACCGTCAAGGATGAAGCCCCGGGCGGCATCGGCCTGGGTCAAACGGTTGGCCACCATGGCGTTGGTGACCCGATCCGGCACCAAATGTCCTTGGGCTATATAGGTTTGGGCCTCCACCCCAAGGGCCGTGCCGCGGGCCATCTGGTCGCGGAACAGAGCACCCGTGGAAATGGTTGGGATGCCTAGGCGGGCGGCCAGCAACTCTCCCTGCGTGCCTTTGCCAGAGCCCGGCGGCCCCAACAAGACAAGCCGGCGCTTCACCGCAAGAAGCCCTCATAATGGCGTTGTTGGAGCTGGGATTCGATCTGTTTGACCGTATCCAGCCCGACACCCACAATGATCAGCAATGTGGTTCCGCCAAACGGCAGGTTCTGGTTGATCCCAAGAACCCCGAACAGGACTTGAGGCACCAACGCCACGATCGCCAAATAGATGGAACCTGGAGTTGTGATCCGGTTGATCACATAGTTCAAGTACTCAGCTGTGGGGCGCCCAGCGCGGATACCTGGTATGAAGCCGCCGTACTTCTTCATGTTGTCTGCCACTTCCTCCGGGTTGAAGGTGATGGCGGTATAGAAGAAGCAGAAGAAGATCGTCAACGCGGCGTACAGGATCATGTAGACCGCGTCGGTTGAACCCAAGTTGTTGGATACCCACCGGACGAAGGCATTGTTGGAGTTGCCGGCGAACTGGGTCAACATGGAAGGCAGCGCCAGGATTGACGAGGAGAAGATGATGGGGATCACACCGGCGGTGTTGATCTTGATGGGGATGTAGGTGGTGGAGCCGCCATAGGAGCGCCGGCCAACCATCCGCTTGGCGTATTGGACGCGGATGCGCCGCTGGGATTGCTCAACGAAGGCGATTGCCACGATCACTGCCAAGAACACCGCCAGCACCACCACAAAGTTGGTGAAGGCGTGCTGGCCGCCCAGAATCTGCCCCATCGAGGATGGGAACCCGGCCACGATCGAGGTGAAGATCAACAGCGACATGCCGTTGCCAACGCCCTTCTCCGTGATCAGTTCGCCCAGCCACATGATCAAGCCGGTGCCGGCCGTCATGATGATGATCATCAGCGCAACGGGCCATGGTTCATCTGGCACGATCTGCGCGTCCGCGCCACTGGAGCCGAACAGCGCCCCAGTCCGGGCAGTGGTGATGACCACGGTTGACTGCAACACAGCCAAAGCAATGGTCAGATAACGGGTGTACTGGGTGAGCTTGGATTGACCCGATTGTCCCTCTTTGCGCAGCGCTTCAAACCGTGGGATCACCACCCGCAACAGCTGCACAATGATGGAGGCGGTGATGTATGGCATGATCCCCAAGGCGAAGACTGACAGTTGCAGCAAGCCACCACCGGAGAACAGGTTGATCAGACCGATGATTTCGTTGT
>JAIRTF010000019.1 GCA_031255075.1 Bifidobacteriaceae bacterium
GAATACGACCAGGGCTACGCGGACGCAACGGCCTATGACGACGCGGTCGCAGACTGGATTGAGCGCGCGCGCTGTGGCTCGGATCCGGCCGGCCCGCGCCCGGACCCGCACCAGTTCTATGCCAGCCAGAAGGGCAAGGACTCCGCCTACGGTGACGGATTCCACCATGCGCGCAGGTCAACTCCCGGCCAGCTGCGGGCGCCCTTTGCCGCGTTGGCGGCTTTCGACCTGGCAACTGGCCAGCGGCGGTGGCAACTGGACTTGGGGCGGGAGTTGGGATTGGATCCGGATCGCGGCAAAGTGAAGATCGGTATACGGGCCATCGCCAGTTGGGGCTTTCTGGTCTCCGCGGAGCAATTCTCTAACCGAAGGCGAACCGTTGCCTTGGGCGTGATCACCCGGGGCGGGGGCCTACTGTCGCAGCGGACCATGGAAGATTCGGCCTTCTTGGCCGTGTCCGGGGACGCCATCTGGTGGTCGTGCGAAGGTGCCATCACCGCCTACGCCGCGACGGACCTTTCGCAGCAGCTGTGGAGCAGCGTCCAGCCAAGGAGGACCTCAGGCCTCATCGTCAACCCGGTCACAGGCACGGCCCTGGCCAGGACGGATGCCGGCATGGTTGACCTGTCCCGGGGGATCGTTCTGGACTACGGTACGCCGGTCCCCGGAGATCCGGCAGTCAGCCGCTATCTGATGGCCACCGGAGATCAGGATGTCCTACTGGAATGGCGTGCGGCGAATGAAGGTTTGATGCGTGTGGATCTGGCCAGCGGCACAGACCTTTGGCCCTCATCCGTCCAATACCACTGGGGCCATCAGCACGGGCTCGAGGTGGCGGGCGACTCACTGGTGTTCCTTGAGTCTTTTCAGAGATCCGATCCAGGCCACGGCGATGAACCGTACATCCCGCCGGCAATCTCAGGCACTGTGGTGGATCTGCACACCGGTCAGCCGCTGTGGTCAGACGGCGGCCTGTCCGGATACACCTACATCCAGCCAGTTGGCGGCCACCTAGTCCTGAAAGGGCGCGGTGGATTGATCTGCCGCGACCTGCGCACCGGCGCGCAGACCGGAAAGCGCCGGTGCAACTACCGGGACGGCCCTAAGGTGGGCCGTCGGATCGTCTACCTCGTTGGCAGCACCGGCCGCGTCACGGCCCTCGATGCCGCCAACGGCCTGGCCGAGCTTTGGAGCCTAGACTTACCCGCCCCACCTGGCGCCACCGGCCCTGACCGGCTGTGGTTCGAATTGAAATGGCGCGCCGGCCGCCTGTTCGCCGAGGTCAAGTTCCTCAAGCAGTCAATTCTGGTGGAACTGGTGGACCAGCGGGGCTGATCTTCAGCCGGCCGTCCACCCTCCAAATGGCCATCCCCGGAGGCGGCAACAGTCGCTCCGCCCTGCCTGCCTGACCGCGGAGGGGGAGCGCGGCATCGGCCAACAAAACTGTGTTAGAGTTGCCGGGCCGTAGACCGCCGGTCGGTGCTCCCAGTGGGTGCCGCCAAGCAGCCAACAAGGCTGGCCTGCGCAGGTGAGCTTGGACCTTCAGGGCCTTGTGCGCCAGCGCGGGGCCCTTTTTGTTTGCCCGGCGGCCCACTACTGAAACAAGGAAGGAGCACCATGGCAAGACCTGACAAAGTCGCAGCTGTGGAAGGTATCCGCCAACAAGTGGCGGAATCTGAAGCGACGGTGCTGACCGAATACCGCGGCTTGAGCGTGGCTGAACTAAAGCAACTGCGCAACGCTCTGCGTGACAGCGCCACCTATGTGGTGGTCAAGAACACGCTGGCCAAGATCGCGGTCAAAGAAGCCGGCATTGACGGCTTGGATGACACCCTGACCGGCCCAACTGCCCTGGCTTATGTTCATGGCGATCCCGTCACCGCCGCCAAGGCGCTGCGCGAATTCGCCAAGACTCACCACGCGTTGGCGGTCAAAGGCGGCATCATGGATGGCCGGGCGCTCAGCGCTGAAGACATCTCGAAGCTGGCAGACCTCGACTCGCGCGAGGTTACACTCGCCAAGTTGGCCGGGGTTCTCAAGGCATCACTCCAGCGGGCTGCACAAGTCTTCGCGGCACCCGCTTCGAAGACCGTCCGCACAATCGACGCCCTGCGAGTCAAGCAGGAAGCAGCGGCCTGATCGGCCGAACCACAACAACCAGTTAGGCCGATCTCGGCTGAAAGTAAGGAGAAAACCCAAATGGCAAAACTCAGCATTGACGAACTGATTGAGCAGTTCAAGGAAATGTCGCTGATTGAGCTGTCCGATTTCGTGAAGCAGTTCGAAGAGGTCTTCGACGTAACCGCCGCCGCGCCGGCCGTGACCATGGCCGCCGCCGCACCCGCCGCCGGTGGAGGCGAAGGCGAACCGGAAGAGGAGAAGTCAGAATTCGACGTGGTCCTCGATTCGTTCGGCGATCAGAAGATCAAGGTCATCAAGGTGGTCCGTGAGCTCACCTCGCTGGCTCTTGGCGAAGCCAAGGCTCTGGTTGAGGCCGCCCCCAAGCCAGTCTTGGAGAAGGTCAACAAAGAGACCGCCGACAAGGCAAAAGAAGCTCTCGAAGGCGCCGGAGCCACTGTCTCGCTCAAGTAGCGCTGGCCTCCGGATAACGGCCCGGCTCTCCCGCCTTGGAGCCGGGCCGTTTTTTTGCCCATTTTCAGGGCAGGGCACCGCCTGATGCCTCAAGGCAGATGGCCGATGCCGCGCCGAGGTCCCGTAGCCCTGGCGCCGGCTGCCTGCGGCTCAGTCTTCGTAGTGCATGGCGGCCTCTTCAGCGGAGGCGGCCAGCCCATCCAATCCGTCGTCTTGAGCGAAGACATCCTCGACGCCGTCTGAGACGACGGACTGAATGCGGCCAGTCCGGGAGACGTCGCGCAGTTCTTCGTTGATGTCCCAGACTTCGGGTTCCTCATCTGTCAGGCGCTCGTCAAGCGACTCATGGGGGCCTTCGTTGTACAGGCGGCGGGCCGCCAACGGTTCGCGGTC
>JAIRTF010000022.1 GCA_031255075.1 Bifidobacteriaceae bacterium
ATCTGATCATCACCCTCACCTGGTGAATCGATCACCTCAACGGTTCCGGGTTGGTCAATGCCCCGGGCTTGACCCTCCACCACCAACACCACCTGCGGGAACCAGCCGTTCGGTGTGTCGCCATCCAAGTTGGCCAACCCGTGGAGACCCAGCGGCTCCAACCGGTCACGCAACCGGGCGGCAGCACCGGCGCGGTCCTTCCACCAACCGTCAGGTGAAGAACCAACCACGTTCGCGGCATCGACCACCAGGGCGAAGCGTTGACCAATCAGCTTTGACAACCTGGGCCAAGCAGCGGCCAATCCGGGGTGAAGGTCATAGTGGGGCACCTCGTCTGGGACCACCCAACTGAGCGCGTCCGTCTCCCAGTTGGACGGCCCGTCAAGCGCTTCGCCGTGGGCTTCGGCGCCAATCGTGGTGTAAGTCCAGCCCCGGTGATCTGCTATCAGCCACCACCTTGGGGTGACATTGGAGGCATTGAGGCCGGTCTCTTCGCGGCTCTCCCGCAGGGCGGTGGCCAACGGCGCTTCACCTTGATGGCGAGCACCGCCGGGCAGAGCCCAAGTGTTCGGATGATGTGACTCGCGTGAACGGAGTTGCAACAGCACTCGGCCCGACTGCATCACCAGCAGACCGGCGGCTCCATAGGCGCCCCAATGGCGGTGACCGCAAGCACAGTCAAACCAGGTGTCTTTCGGTTCTTGTTGCCCGTCGGCGGGTCTGGACATCGCGGCGGGCCTGTCACAGGAGGCCACCAACGTATTTCACCACGCCGGGGGCTGCCGCTTCAATGCTGTCCAGGGCTATCTCGAAGTCAGCCGGACCGCCGTACCACGGGTCGTCAATGTCAAGGTCATAGCTGGGCTCCCGGTTGGCAAAGGCCGGGTCGAACTGCCTCATCATTCGGAGCTGATCAGCCGTGGCGCCGCGCCGCTCCAACGCCAAATAGTGTCCATAGGCTTGCGGCAGCAACAGATCCGCCGCCGCAATCTCACCCGAAGTGATGCGGTGCGCCCGATGCCGCGCATCGACTTCGTAGCCCCGCCGCGTCAACGCCTGGGCCGCCCGGCGGTCAATCCCGTTGCCGGCTTCCTCACTTGACACCCCGGAAGAAGAGACAGCTACTTGGTCCGCCAAGCCAGCCTCAGCGAACTGCGCCGCCAAGACGATGGCTGCCATCGGTGACCGGCAGATGTTCCCTGTGCAGATGGTCTGAAGGTCAAATCGATGCCAGGACATAGAGTTGATCCTATGCGCAAGTTGCTGAAGATAGTGGGCGTCCTGGTCCTGCTGGTAGCCGTCGCTGTGGTGGGGTTCTTCGGGGTGGCAACGGCCACCGAGTTCCGGCCGGGGGCCACCCAGGATCTGCCTGTGACCGGGGAACCCGTCGCTTCGCCACCGGCTCCGGGGGACCAATTGAGCCTGTTGACATTCAACATTGGCTACGGCGGATTGGGACGGGATCAAGACTTTTTCATGGACGGCGGTGCCATGGTGCGCCCACCCAACAAGGATGATGTCGAAGCCAACCTGAACGGGATCATGGCCACTTTGGAAGCCAACCCGGTTGACGTCTACTTCCTCCAAGAGGTGGACTCCGCTTCACGCCGGTCCTATGGGATCAATGAGGTTGACCGGATCACCGAGGCGATGGCCGGCACGAGCGCCTACGCCCTCAACTTCAAATCCATGTTCACGCCCTATCCCTGGCCGCCGATAGGCAAGGTGACCTCCGGCATTGTCACCGTGACCGGTTTTGAGGTGCTTGAAGCCCAGCGGGTGTCGCTGCAGGTGCCGTTCAAATGGCCGGTGCGGATGTTCAACCTCAAACGCTGCCTGCTGGTGGAGCGGGTGCCGGTGACCGGCGGCAAGGACCTGGTGTTGGTCAACCTGCACCTGGAAGCCTACGAATCCGGTGAAGGCCGGGCCGCCCAGATGAACGAACTGCTCGGCTTGATTCAACGCGAATACGCCAAGGGCAACTATGTGATTGCCGGCGGTGACTTCAACCAGTCCTTCCCTGGCGCGAACTTCCCCAAAGTGTCTGAGAACTGGGAACCAGGCCAGTTTGACGCCTCCAGCTTGGCGAAGGGCTGGACGGTGGCGGCTGACACCGCCACCCCAACATCCCGGCTGAACGACTCACCCTGGAACGGCAACAACCAGTTGTTCGCCATTGACGGGTTCATTGTTTCGCCCAACATTGAGGTGACCGAGGTCAAGACGTTGGATGACGACTTCACTTACTCCGACCACAACCCAGTGTTGTTGAAGGTGGAACTCAAGTAGCGGACTGGGCCAGTTCAGCTTCCCGTTTGATGGTGGCGGCCACCGCCGCCACCACGGCCGCGCCAAAGCCGCGGTCCTCCAGAGTATGCAGGCCGGCCACCGTGGTGCCCCCAGGTGATGACACTTGGTCTATCAGTTGCCAGGCGTGACGCCCTGAATCTGCCGCCAACAGCTTGGCTGAACCGAGCACCGCTTGGCAGGCCGCTTCGGTGGCTTGTTGTTTGGTCATGCCGGCCGCCAGAGCACCCCTGGCCAGGGCGTCGATGAACAAGAACACCCAGGCTGGCGAGGAGCCGGCAACGGCCGTGAAGGCTGGGAACAGCCGCTCTTCCAGGACCATGGCGTGCCCCACCGCGGCGAACAGTTCCCGCACCTGCTCAATTTGTTCATCTGATGCGACCGAGTTGCCGGCCACCGCGGACATGCCTGCGCCGACCGCCACGTTGACGTTTGGCATAACTCTGACCACCGGCACATCCGGCCCCAGCCAACCATCAAGGTGAGCCAGGGTGATACCGGCGGCGATTGACACCACCAGCGGCCGTTTGGCCACTATCCGCCCAGCTAGCTGTTCCATGACCTGCGGGAAGACCTGCGGTTTGACCGCCAGGACAACCATGTCCGCAGCAGCCACCACTTCTTCGTTGCCGATTTCCGCGGTGATGCCGGTGGCTTTGGCCAGTTCCGCCAGCTTGTCAGCATGCGGGTCATGAGCCACGATTTGTTGACCGGACACCAAGCCGCTGTCCACGATTCCTTTGATTATGGAGCCGGCCATGTTGCCCGCTCCGATGAACCCGATTCGCATGGCTCCAACACTAGGCGATGGGCAAGGGCCGTGCTCCGTGGTGAAATGGATGGCTATGGACAAGGCGCGGATCGATTCCTGGATGTGGGCAGTGCGGCTGTTCAAATCCCGCTCTTTGGCCGCCGCCGCCTGCAAAGCCGGTCACGTCCGGGTAGATGGTGAACGCGCCAAACCAGCCACATTGGTCGGCCCCGGTGATGAGGTGCATGTCCGCGGCCCCCGCGAACGGATCGTCATAGTTGTCAAACCGCTGGTCAAGCGGGTCGGGGCGGCGCTGGCCGTGGAGGCCTATGAGGACCACTCCCCCGCACCGGCTCCCATCGAAAAGCGGACCGACTTGCCGATTGCTGTCCGTGACCGTGGCACCGGCCGTCCCACCAAGTCGGAACGCCGGCAATTGGACCGTCTGCGCGGCCGCCCCAGCCACTGAGCCTTGGTCTCTGCCAGCGCTGCGGGCCGAACGTTGGTTGGCTTGGCGAAGCGCACGGCAGGTGGTACCCAAGTGAGGGAGAAGACTGTGGTGGGCGGGTCTTGTGTCCGAGGGGGGACTTGAACCCCCATGCCCCGTTAGGGGCACTAGCACCTCAAGCTAGCGCGTCTGCCTATTCCGCCACTCGGACTTGGCCAACACAAGATACCACGGTGGGATCCGGACTCCCTGGCAGGTCTCAGTTCGCGCCATCACTGGTGGGTATGCGAAAATTGCCAGGTGAGAGTCCCCCGGTTGCCCAGGATCCACCCAATACTGTTGCTTGCCGGCGCCGCCGGCGCTGTAGCCGTCGGGGCACGGTTGCACCGCACCTGGGGTGCGACCGCTGAGGAGGCCACCGCGCCCCTGCCGGGCGACGAGTTGGTGCCGGACTTCAAGTTCCGCTCAACCAGGGCCATCACCATTGAAGCCGCACCGGAGGCAGTCTGGCCGTGGCTGATGCAGCTAGGCATGGGCCGGGGCGGTTGGTATTCGTATGACAACTGGGCGGCACTGCTGTCTTCGGTGCCGACCACTTCAACCACCCAAGTGATCGAAGAGTTGCAGGGCCTCAAGGAGGGCGATCTGGTGGACCTGATCGACATGATCATTTTCAAGGTCCACACCATTGATGCTCCCAACGCCTTGGTGCTGTATGCCGATCAGGACATGGTGCCCCACCAGCCGTGGACCAAATCTTGGGCGTTTGTGCTCAAGCCACTGCCGGGCGGCGCCACCCGTCTGCTGGTGCGTGAGCTTTCCACCTGGCCCAACCGTCAGGTCGGGTTGATTACGGCGGTGTCCGGTTGGGCCTGGTTCTGGGCCACCCGCCGCCAGTTGAAGAACCTCAAGTCTTTGGTTGAAGCCCAGTCGTAGCCGCTTGGGCTTGGCGGGCGCTGGGGCGCAGCCGCCAGACCGCGCTGACGGTCAGGATGATCAGCGCAATCCAGACGGCGCCAAAGGCGAACCAGCGGGCACCGGACATGGCCTCATGGAAAATCACCACACCGGTAATGAACTGCATGACCGGGCAAAGGTATTGAACAAACCCCAAGGTAGATAGCGGCAAGCGCCGCGCCGCGCCGTTGAACAGCAGCAGCGGCACCACCGTGGCCGCCCCCAAACCGACCATGATCAGGCTGTGACCAAGCCCACCGCCAGGGAAGGCGGCCCGCCCGGATACGGTCAACCAGACCACATAGGCGCCCAACACCGGCGCTACCACCAGAGTTTCGACCGTCAAGGAGACCAGGGCGGGGATTCCGTCACCGACCTTCTTTTCGATGAAGCCGTAGAGGCCAAAACTGAAGGCCAGGGCCAGCGCCACCCATGGGAAAGTGCCGATGGCGACCCCCATCACCACAATTCCGCAGCTGGCCACACCGACTGCGACCCAGGCCGCGGGCCGCAGCCGCTCACCCAGCAACACCACCCCGAGCAGCACGCTGACCAGTGGGTTTATGAAATATCCGAGGGCTGCGTCAACCAGGTGACCGTTGGTGGCCGCCCAGACGAAGACAAACCAGTTGATGGTCAGTAACACTCCGGCCACGCTCAGCACACCCAAGGTGCGCCGGTCCGCGAAGGCCGCCCGCATGGCCCGGTAGCCGCGAGTGAAAGCCAATGCCACCAGGCACATCAGGCCGGCCCATAAGGCCCGGTGGGCCAACACTTCGAGGGCTCCAGCCGGTTTGGTCAACGCCAGGTAGAGCGGCAGCATCCCCCAGATCAGATATGAGCTGATCCCCAGTGTCATACCGCTGCGGAACTGGCTCACCCATCAGGAGTACCACATGCCGGCGCGGCTGAATACATCACAGCAGCCACCTATCTGGTCCGCTGGTCTTCGGTAAAGACTGGGACCGCGGACATAGGAATCGCCGGCGCCCGTCCGGCCGGTGACCGGGCCCGGCTGGCCTGGGCTGGCGCGGCCGGTCAGTGGAAGTCGCGCGATTTGGCCGGCACCCGCAGACGCAACGGGTGGAGGTGGCCGGCTTTGACGCCAACCGACCCGTCTTGCTTTTCCAGGCGCCCTGAAATGACCAGGGCCGATGCCGTCCGCCCGGCTTTCCGGTACCGGTTCCAGACGTCTTTGGTGCAGATGATGTTCAGTTGGCCGGTTTCGTCTTCAAGGTTTATGAACGTGACGCCGTAGGCGGTGTTGGGGCGTTGCCGGTGGGTGACAACCCCAGCTACTTTGACCCATTCGCCGTCCCGATGTTGGCTGATTTCGGCGTTGGGGATGACACCGGCGGCGTTCAACTCAGGCCGGATGTGGATGGTTGGATATTCGCCCAAGGTGACGCCGGTAGCCCAGACATCTGCTTGGGCCAGTTCTTCATCTGACATGCCAGGCAGGGTGGGTGCCACCAAGCCGGGGGTGGTGCCGGGCAGTTCACCGGCACCACCAACCGCTCCGGCCGCCCACAAGGCGCGCCGCCGGTCCGGTTCCAAAGCCGTCAAAGCCCCGGCGGTGGCCAGGGCTTCCATTTGACCGGGGGTCAATTCGCAGCGCTGGGCCAGGTCTTCAAGGGATGTGAATGGTTTGATCTGCCGCTGTGCCACGATTCGTTCACCGACGGCTTGGCTGATCCGCCGGATGCTGGCCAGACCAAGCCGCACCCCAAAGTTGGGGTCTCCGCGCAACAGCTTGGAAAATGGTCTGTCACCTGGTCCAGTCTGTTCAACTTGGGCTTTGGCTCCGGAGACAGCCACATCTGGGCCGCGAACGGCCAGACCGTGGCGGCGGGCATCAGCCACCAAGGATTGCGGTGAATAGAAACCCATCGGCTGAGAAGCCAAGATGGCCGCGTAGAAGGCCGCCGGGTGGAACACCTTCAGCCAGGCGCTGATGTAGACCAGCAGCGCGAAGGAGAACGAATGCGATTCGGGGAACCCGAAATCTGCGAAGCC
>JAIRTF010000035.1 GCA_031255075.1 Bifidobacteriaceae bacterium
GTCCTGGCCCACCACCACCTCACGGGCGTGCAGGCCGTCAATCAGATAGGTGCGGACAAACTGCTCCGGGGTCAGCTGCGCGAAATCCAAGCTGTACGGCACCACCAAAGTGGCCGCCATTCCGAGCTTTTCGAGGGTAGCCAGGCGTTCTGGCAGCGGCTGGAGTTGCACCAGGTGCCGTTCCGGGTGGTGGACAGCCGCGGGATGGGGATAGAAGGTGACAGCCACTGGCTTGGCGCCTATGGCGTGGGCGCGCTCCACCACAGTTGAGACCAAGAATTGATGGCCCAAATGCACCCCATCAAAGTTGCCTAGGGTGACCACGGACGGCCCAAAATCAGCTGGCACATCCGTCAGCGAGTTCCAAACCTGCACGTCGCACCAGCCTAGTCCAAGGTCCAAGCACCCGATACAGCCCCAGGCTCCTGCCCAGACTCGGATCGAACCGGCGGCTCAGGGCGGGCAGGCACTAGGCGGAGGTGGACTTCTTCTCCGGCTCCGAGGACTTGGTCCTGGTGGCGCGGCGAGCGGCCAGGAGGTGCCACAGGGCCGGGATGGAGGCGCCGGCGGCGGCGGCCTTGAGGAGGTCACCGGGGATGAACGGGACCGCACCTTGGGCGATGGCGGGCCACCAGCCGGTATTGGTGGCAAACACCAGATACGGCACGCCGAACAAGTAGATCACCGCGCTGGCACCAGCCATCACCGCGAAGGCCCGGATCGCGGAACGGTCCCAACCCTGTTCAGCGGCGCGGCCCACAAAGAACGCAGCCAACATGTAACCCAGAATGTAACCGCTGGTCGGAAGCTCAAGGCCATGATGGCCGCCGGCAAACACCGGCGCGCCCAACCAGCCGGCCGCAGCGAAGATGGCCACAGCCGCCAAGCCGCGTTGCGAACCGAGGGCGGAACCGACTGTCAAGACCGCGAAGGTGCCCAGGCTGAGCGGCACCGGCGTGAAACCCAACGGAATGGCTATCTGACTGGCCAGGGCGACCCAAGCGGCACCAATAACGGCCAGGCCCGCATCTTTGGCGCAAGACCGGCCCAGCAAATCGGCTAGGACCAGGTGCTGCCCGCGGGGCAGATTAGGCAATGTAGCGGCGCTCATATCTAAGGACTCCTCTATATTTAGCTAAGGCGACCGATTTGGCGGTCTGCTCCAGCCTAGAAGCGCACCAGCTTTGATACCGCGTAGACAGGGCGTAGTCTCAGGCCCCGAGTTTTGTGGGGTCCCAACAAACCGGTGGTACCAAGCCGCCGCTGCCCGGGCGTTGAAAGGAGCAGCCTCAGCTTTCCTCGAACCGGTAGCCAAGGCCGCGGACGGTCACCAAGCGTTCCGGACGGGCCGGGTCTTTCTCGATGCGGGACCGCACCCGCCTGATGTGTACGTCCAGCGTCTTGGTGTCGCCGTAGAAGTCCGCCCCCCACACCCGGTCCAGCAACTGTGACCGGGTCAGCACCCGCCCGGCGTGTGTCATCAGCTCTTCCAACAACGCAAACTCGCGCAGCGGCATGGTGATCTCTTGGCCTTCAACCCAGACCCGGTGGCGGCCGGTGTCCAAGCGCACGCCATCGACTTGGACCACATCCTGGCCGTCGCCTTCGCCACCATCTGCGGAGGCCACCGCGCGGTGGCGGCGCAGAGCCCGGCGGCACCGCGCAAGGAGCTCCAAAGTGGAATACGGCTTGGTGACATAGTCATCGGCGCCCAGCTCAAGCCCCATGACGATGTCAGCCTCATCATTCTTGGCAGTCAGCATGATCACGGGCACGTCAGAGACCTGTCTGATGCGCCGGCACACTTCGGTGCCGGAAACCTGCGGAATCATCAGGTCCAGCAAGACCAACTCGGGGGTCCGCCGCTCAAACTCCGCCAGCGCGGCGGCGCCATCAGCGGCCGCCCGAACTTGGTAGCCCTCACGGCCCAGCAGAAACGTCAACGCTTCACGTTGGGTCTCATCATCTTCAACCAGCAGCAAATCGGTCATAGCGTGCCCTTTCTGGCCGGCCGGGGAAGCCGCATGGTGAAACTGGAGCCCTTCCCCAGTTCCGAAGTCAGCGTCACCCGGCCGCCGTGCCCAATAACGGTGTTGCGGACGATGGCGAGCCCCAAGCCCGTACCACCGGTACGTCTCGAACGGGCCCGGTCAGTCCGGTAGAAACGTTCAAAAACCCGCTCTTGGTCCGCCGGCTCAATGCCAATCCCCTGGTCGGCAACCGTGATGGCGACCTCTCCTGATTCGAGGCGCGCCCGCATTTGGACTGTGCTGCCGGGCGGCGAATAGGCAATCGCGTTGGCCAGCAGATTCTCCACCGCGGTCGCCAACGCGTCATGGTCGCCATAGACCGGCAGGTCTTCAGGGGCGTCTATATCGATGCGGATGGAGGCGTCCGCGCTGGTGACGTGATGCCGGGCGGCGGCCTCTGCCAAGATGGGCGCCACTTGGATGCGTTCAAACCGGCTGGAGTCCTGGTCTTGGGCCTTGGCCAAAGCCATCATGTCCTCAGTCAGCCTGGCCAACCGGCGGGACTCCTCAGTCAACCGGCCGGCAAAATGGCGAACCGTTTCTGGGTCATCTGCGCCGGCATCCAAGGCTGAGCCGATCAATTCGACCGCTGTCACCGGGGTGCGCAGCTCATGTCCAATGTTGGCGATGAAATCGTGGCGGATTTGGCGGGAGCGGACCGTCTCGGTCAAGTCCGTTACTGTCAACAGCACAAATCTGTCCCCTAGGCGAGTGGCCCGGACCTCGGCGTGAGCCACTGGCCCTAGATCGGTGAAAGACAGCCGCCGCGACAGGATTTCGCCTTCACTCCAGGCGTTGTCCGCCAGTTCCTGCAAACCCGGATGGGTCAAATGGGTGCCGTTGAACACCGGCAAGGTTTCGGCTTTGGCGCTGGTATAAACCACCCGGTGGGAGGCGGTCAGGATCATGGCGTAGCCGCCAAAGGCGCCAGCCAAGTCACGGGCCAACTCCGGCAGCGGAATCTCCTGGCGGCCCCAGCGTTCGGTACTGGAAGAGCGGCGCCGCAGCCAATCGCGGATCGGGGCTGTGATCACGCCGATTGTGGCGCCCAAGACGCCTGCGGCCACCCACTCGACACCTAATGGCACAGCTCCCACTTTAAGCCGCTGCGGCCCCCTGACCAAACCTTGGCCGCTGAATCACGGCGCCGGTCGGGTTCAAGCCGCGCCCGCCAGTAGCCAAACATGGCGAAGGGGGCCCTCAGCCGAACCGCCCTTCAATGTAATCGCGGGTGGCCGCTACCTTCGGTGCGGAAAACAGATCAGCCGTCAAACCGGATTCAATCAGACGGCCCGGTTCGCCGGTGGCCTCAACTGAGAAGAACGCCGTCTGGTCAGACACACGGGCGGCTTGAGCCATGTTGTGGGTCACCACCACCACGGTGTAATCCCTGGCCAAGTCCCGCATCAGTTCCTCAATGGCCAGGGTGGAAATGGGATCCAGAGCAGAACAGGGCTCATCCATCAGCAACACGTCTGGTTCAACCGCCACGGCGCGGGCTATGCACAACCGCTGTTGTTGGCCACCGGATAGCGATCCACCGGGGCGGCGTAGCCAGTTCTTGACTTCATCCCAGAGGTGCGCGCGGCGCAGGCATTCTTCCACCAGGTCATCAGCGGCGCCGGACTTCAGCCGCTGGCCTCTGATCGTCAACCCGGCCAGGACATTCTCTTTGATGGACATGGCTGGGAAGGGGTTGGCCTTCTGGAACACCATTCCAATCTTGGCCCGGACCGCCACTGGATCCACGCCGTCATACAAGTTGGCGCCATCCAGGGCGATCAATCCTTCGGCGCGGGCGCCTGGGATCACCTCATGAAGCCGGTTGATGGCCCGTAGCAGCGTTGATTTGCCACAGCCAGACGGTCCAATGAAGGCGGTCACGGCCCGCGCCGGGATCTCCAGCGACACATCCGCTACCGCCAAATGCTGCCCGTAGTAGCAGTTGACACGGCTCAGTTTGAGCTGGCCGGTGGCGTTCGGGTCAACTGGTAGGCGGGCCTGCAAGGGCGTTGGTGTGGGTGCGGCGGCCATAGTTGTCATCGATTTCTCCTGAGTTTCGCGATCTGCGGTGGAATGGCCCGGGCCAACAGCTGCAACAGCACCACCAGCAGCATCAGCACCAGGGCTCCAGCCCAAGCGCGCTGATCATAGGCGGCGGCGTCCAAGCCTTTGCCGGACCATTGTGAATAGATAAAGACAGGCAGGGTGGCCATCCGCCCGTCCAGCAAGTTGTAGTTCATGGCGTCGGTGAACCCCGCCACCAACAGCAGCGGCGCCGTCTCGCCAATGATCCGGGCTATGCCCAGCACCGCCCCAGCCGTCAGGCCCGGCAACGCCGTTGGCAACACCACCCGGCGGATTACCCGATGCCGCGGCGCCCCCAGCGCCAAACCAGCCTCCCGTAGGTCCCCCGGCACCAAGGCCAGGACCTCTTCAGATGAGCGGACCACTACCGGCACCATGATGATGGCCAACGCCACCGCCCCGGCCAAACCAGACCGGGTGCCTGGCCCCAGGATCAAAGAGAACAGCGCATAGGCGGCCAGACCAGCCACGATGGACGGAATGGAGACCATGACATCCACCGCCCGCCGAGTCACCCTGGCCAGACGTCCCCTGCCGTATTCCGTCAGGTAGATGGCGGCGGCCAGACCCAACGGTATGGCGATCACCGCCGTGGCGGCGGTAATCAGCGCGGTGCCCACCAAAGCGTGCAGCAAGCCACCACCGGGCCCAATCACCCCGCGCATCGAATTGGTGAACAGCGTCGCATCAAAGCGTCCGGCACCGCGCTCCACCGCCGTCCAAATCATCGAACCCAGCGGCAAAGCGGTCAACGCCACTGCCCCCA
>JAIRTF010000141.1 GCA_031255075.1 Bifidobacteriaceae bacterium
ATTGGCGCCTCCTTCGCCCGCGAATACGGCGGCCAGCTGGCCACCCGGTCATTCGGTGGCGTGCAGGTGTCCCGGACCTACTACACCAGAGGCCAAACCGGCCAGCAGCTGGAGCTCGCGGCATCGCAGGCCTTGGCCCGTCAAGTAGCCAAGGGCACCTGCAAACTCCACTCACGTCAAGAACTCCTTGATGTGATTGTCAAAGATGGCCGGGCTCAAGGCATTGTGGTCCGCGACTTGATCACTGGCCGTGTTAGGGCCATGACCGGCCATGCTGTGGTGCTGTGCACCGGCGGCTACGGCAACATCTACTACAAGGCCACGTTGGCCAAGAACTCCAACGCGACAGCTATCTGGCGGGCCTACAAGCGCGGCGCCTACTTCGGCAACCCGTGCTTTGTGCAGATTCACCCGACGGCTCTGCCGCTGATGTCGAAGTGGCAGTCCAAGAAGACCCTGATGTCGGAATCTCTCCGCAACGACGGTCGTATTTGGGCTCCTAGGCAGAAGGAAGATGACCGCGACCCGAACACCATCCCCGAAGACGAACGCTTCTACTTCCTAGAGGAGCGCTACCCGGCCTTCGGCAACTTGGTACCCAGGGATGTGGCGTCCAGGAACATTCGCGAACGGATTGAAGCCGGCTACGGCGTTGGTCCGCTGCGCAACGCTGTCTATCTGGACTTCAAGACGGCCATCGATGAACTGGGCGTGGGCTTGATCCGCGAACGGTACTCCAACCTGTTCCGCATGTATGAGGAACTGACTGGTGAGGATCCCTACAAGACCCCCATGCGGATTGCCCCGGCGGTCCACTTCACAATGGGCGGCCTGTGGACGGACTACGACCAGATGACGTCCATCCCGGGGCTGTTCGTTGGCGGCGAGGCCGGCTGGGCCTACCACGGCGCCAACCGCCTCGGCGCGAACTCGCTGCTGTCTGGCTGTGTTGACGGTTGGTTCACGCTGCCGTACACGGTGCCGAGCTACATTGCAGGTCTGCTCGGAACCAAGCCGCTGGCCGCAGATGACCCAGTAGTGATCAAGGCCATCGAAGATGTCGAGGCGGACATTGAAAAGCTGATGTCGATTGGTGGCAACACCGGCCCAGATGATTTCCATGCCCGGTTGGGGGAAATCATGGACACCTATGCTTCGGTTTCCCGCAGCCCGGAGGGCTTGAAGACGGCTATCGCCAAGATTCGCGCCTTGCGGGCGGACTTCTGGCGGGACCTGCGAGTGGTGGGCCGGCCGGACACGTTGAACCAGGAAGTCGAATGGGCCGGCCGGGTCCGGGACTATCTGGAACTGGCGGAGCTGATCTGTGTGGACGCCTTGGATCGCAACGAATCAGCGGGTGCTCACTTCCGGATTGATCATGAGATTGATGGCGAAGCGAAACGCAACGATGAGGACTGGTGCTTCTGCTCCGCCTGGGAGGTCCCCGGCGCTGACGGCAAGCACATCCGCAACTTTGAACCCTTGGTTTTCCGGGCCGTGCCCCTCCAGCAAAGGAACTACAAGTGAGACTGATACTCGAAGTTTGGCGCCAGAACGGCCCCGAAGCCGAAGGGCGCTTCGAAACGCATGAAATCACGGACGCGACACCCGAAATGTCGCTGCTGGAGCTGCTGGACCGCCTCAATCATCAGTTGATTGAGCAGGACCAAGACCCAGTGGTGTTCGAATCGGATTGCCGTGAAGGCATTTGCGGCACCTGCGGAGTGGACGTCAACGGCATACCGCACGGACCGTTGGACAACGTTCCGGCTTGCGGCCAGCATGTCCGTTCCTTCAACGACGGCCAAACGGTTCGGTTCGCGCCGTTCCGCGCCGCCGCCTTCAAGGTGGTCAAAGACCTGATGGTGGACCGCACCGGCCTGGATCGCATTATCCAGTCCGGTGGCACCATTTCGGTCGATGCCGGCACCGCCCCGGACGCAGATACGCTTCAGATCACGCACGATGACGCAGAGAGGGCTTTGGATTTTGCCGCCTGCATCGGTTGCGGGGCTTGCGTATCGGCTTGCCCGAATGGTGCTGCCTACCTGTTCACCGGTGCGAAACTGGCCCACCTGGCCTTGATTCCGCACGGCAAGGAGGAACGCGCCAAGCGGGCCCGCTCCATGGTTTCCCAAATGGAACACGAATTCGGGCCTTGTTCGCAGATTGGCGAATGCGCCCTGGTTTGCCCAGCCAACATTCCGCTGCTGGCGGTGGCAGCTGTCAACCGGGAACGGTTGCGGGCCGGCTTCAAGAAGTCCAAGCCCAACTAACCGCGCTGGCTGACCAGCCGAAGCGATGCGCCCGGCAGGGCGCGGTGGCCAACTGAGCCGCCCTGCCCTGCCGGGCCAACGCCACCGCCGGACGGCCCTGGCCAGCCTACGGCTGTGTGCTGTTGGTGAAAGTGCCGTGAACTCCGCCCACAGGTGGGTTTCGCGGTTCAGCCAGTCGCGTAGTCTTGACCCATGTCCAAAGGAACCCTGGCGCTGCGGGCCGCCGGAAAGTGGGTGGCCGGCACGTCCGCCTTCGTGCTGGTGGCGGGTGCTTTGGGGGTGCTGGGATCGGCTTTGGTGCTGCCGGCGGTGGGCGTGGCATCGTTCGCTACAGACACCGGCTTGAAGGTGCTCCAATCGGTGCCGGCGGAGTTGGTGGCACCGGAGCTACCGCAGAAGTCCTATATCTATGCTTCCGATGGCCGGCTGCTGACCACCTACTACGCCCAAAACCGCGTCGTGGTGGCCTTGGATGAGATTTCTGAGCCCATGCAGAACGCCGTCATAGCCCTGGAGGACAGGCGCTTTTGGGAACACTCCGGGGTTGACATGCAAGGCATGATCAGGGCTTTCATCAACAACTCCATCCAAGATGATGAAGTTCAGGGCGCCTCCACTCTGACCCAGCAGTACGTCAAGAACGCGTTGATCCAAAAGGGCATCCGCGAAGGTGACGACCAGGCCGCCAAAGCCGCCACAGACTTTTCATATGCGCGCAAGCTCCGTGAGGCGAAGATGGCCGTCGCCTTGGAGAAGGAATACGGCAAACCCAAAGTGTTGGAGGGCTACCTCAACATTGCGCAGTTCGGCCCGTCGCTGTACGGCGTGGAAGCTGCCGCCAACTACTACTTCGGCACCTCAGCGGCTGAGTTGACGCCGCTGCAGGCGGCCACCATCGCGGGGATCACCCAAAAGCCCAATGGTCTGGATCCGGAGAACTTCCCTAAAGAGAACATGGAACGGCGCAACGCCACCTTGGCAGCCATGCTCCGTGACGGCTACATCACCAAAGAGGAACATGATGAGGCCGTCGCCGTTGACGTGACCGAATCGTTGAACATCACACCAGTCAAGAGCGGCTGCGAATCAGCTGATGAGGTCTTCAACGCCGGCTTCTTCTGTGACTATGTGGTGGCGGAGATTCGCAACTCTGAGGCGCTGGGTAAGACCGTGGCAGAACGCGAGCAGGCGCTGACCATGGGCGGGTTGCACATCACCACCTCAATCAACTTGGACTGGCAGGCCAAGGCGTTGGTGGCTTTGGAAAGCAAGGTGCCGATCAATGACTCCTCAGGGGTGGGCAACGCTTTGAGCGCCGTGGAGCCTGGCACCGGCTACATCCGGGCCATGGCCCAGAACCGGCATTTCAAGTCTGAGGCTTCTGACGACCCGACCTACACCTCCGTCAACTACAACGTGGACAAGCAGTACGGCGGCTCTTCCGGTTTCCAGCCGGGATCCACCTTCAAGCCGTTCATTTTGGCGGCCTGGTTGGAGGCCGGCCATTCACTGCAGGAACCATTTGATGCTTCGACCACCGTCTACCGGCCGGCCCACTTCAAGGCCAGTTGTGTGGAGGCCGGCTGGGTTGGCGCCCCCGAATGGCGGGTGCGCGGCTCCGGTGCGGCCAAGAACATGACGGCCTATGCCGCGACGGTCGGTTCTTACAACCCGGCCTATGCGGCCATGGAGTACAAGCTGGACATGTGCGCCATCCAGGACCTGTTGGAGCGCCTGGGTGTCAAACGGGCAGATGGCACCGACTGGCATCTGATTCCGTCAATGGTTCTGGGTTCCAACGAGGTTTCGCCGCTGACCATGGCAGGCGCCTATGCCACATTTGCCTCCGGCGGCATCTATTGCCCGCCCACCGCCATCGAAGCGATCACAGACGCTGACGGAAATCCGATTGACATCCCGAAGCCAGCCTGCCAGCGGGTTATCTCCGAAGGGGTGGCCAACGGGGTTAGTTCTGCGCTCAGCCGGGCGGTGGCCTACGGGACCGGCACCAGGGCGCGGCTCGATGGCGGCCGACCGGTGGCCGGCAAGACTGGCACTACTGACCAATCGAAGGCGGCTTGGTTCTGCGGGTACACACCACATCTGGCCACCGCCGTGTGGAATGGCCACCCAGGCGAATCGAAAGACTTGAAGGGTTGGATTGGCGGCACCTACTATTCCGGCGCCTTCGGCGGTGATCTGGGTGCTCCGGTCTTCAAAGTGTTCATGGAAGCGGCCATGGCGGACTTGCCGAAGACTGGCTTCGGATCGGTGCCGTCTGAGGTGGAACGCGGCCGTCAGGTGCGCGTCCCGTCAGTCTTGGGTATGAGTGAACAAGCGGCCAAGCAGCGGCTTGAATCCGAGGGCTTCTCCATGGATACCGGCCAGCCGGTCGAATCAACCGCTTACGGTGTTGGCGCCGTGGCCGAACAGAGCCCGTCCGGTTGGGCTTACCCCGGCACCACCATCACCGTGCGGCTGTCTTCTGGTCCGCCGTCCATAGTGTTGCCGAATCCGAACGTCACCTCACCCGGCTAGCTCACGCGGCCAGCTCGCTCCAGGGTCGGCCCGACGGGGCCGCCGGCCCTGTTCGCTGTAGCTTCCTGCTGGTAGGGCCTCAGGCCTGCCGGTTGATCTCTATGACCAACGCCTGAAGCGGCGCGAGCATGGGCAACGGCAAGCCGGCCCTCGCCAGCACGGCGCCTGGCAGCGAAACTGGCCCTTGCAGGGCTTGGGTAAACCAGGGTGCATGGCGCAGTTCCTGGAAGCGAGGCATTCCCCAGTCCTGGCGCACCGTCAGGCTGTAGTTGGCGGCGGGGTCCAAACCGGGGAATTGGACCCGGCCTTCCACGGCCCGCCCGGAACTGGCCAGACGTGTCCAAATGAACAGGGCTCGGTCCCCGCCGGCCGCCACTATCCCGTCCAGGGCCACGGCTGGGTCTTCCAGGTCGGCATGGACTAGACGGCCGGTGCGGATCAGTTCACGGAAATCCTTGTACATGGCCGCCCAAGCGGTCAGGGCTTCCAGTTCTGGTGTCTCGCCCTCTGTCAGGTCCCATTCAATCCCGGCTGAGGCCAGCAGTGAACCGGCCAACCGGAAGCCCAGGTCGGTCACCCGCCCGGAGGTGTGGGACCGGGGCGCGCCCACGTGCGAGCCCAGCAACTCTGGTGGCACCAGCAGGCTGGCGCCGCGCCAAATGGCGTGCCTCTCCAGCGGGTCGTTGGAATCGGTCATCCAGATGCGGCTGGTTCGCCGCACCATGCCCAGGTCCATGCGCCCGCCGCCGGCGGCACAGGTTTCGATCTCCAAGTCAGGGAAGCGGGCCCGCAGTTCGTCAATCAACCGCCAGGCAGCACTGGTTTGAGCGTGCACGGCTGCCCGGTCTTTGAGGGGCCCATCGCGGCCCACGGCTTCCATCAGGTCACGGTTGTGGTCCCATTTGATGAAGTCCACCCGGTACCGCTCAACAATGTGGCTGATTGACTCCAGGATGTACTGGTAGGCGTCAGGTTGGGCCACGTTCAACACCCATTGGGACCGCGCCACCGGCAGATTGTCCCCAGCCGGCCCAAGGATCCATTCCGGGTGTTGGCGCGCCAACTGCGAATCGGGGTTGATCATTTCCGGTTCAAACCACAGACCAAAGCTCATGCCCTGGCTGCGGATCAGATCGACCAGGGGAGCCAGGCCGTCTGGCCAGACGGCCGGGTCAACTTGCCAATCGCCCAGGCCGGCCCGGTCGTGACGGCGTCCCATGAACCAGCCGTCATCCAACACAATTCGTTCCACGCCAACTTGTTTGGCTGCTTCTACCAGTGGCTGGAGCCGTTCCAGCTCGTGAGCAAAGTAGACCGCTTCCCAAGTGTTCAAGAACAGCGGCCGGGGCTGAGCGGGGTAGGCCGGTCCGCGGCGGATATAGCTGTGGAACCTTTCCGCGATTTGGTCCAGCCCGCTGTCCGAATAGGCGAAGTACACGTCCGGCGCTTGGTAGCGCTGGCCGGGTGCCAGCCGAATCTCCCCCGGCCGCAATAGTTCGCCCGCTCCCAGCGCCGCCCCGGCGCTGCCGGCGCCTTCAGGTAGCTGTTGGATCAGCCATCTTTGGTCACCGCTCCAGGCCAGATGGGTGGCCCAGATTTCGCCTTTGCGGAAGCCAAAACCGCTGGTGGCAGCCATCAATAGATGCGGCGAATCATGCCCGCCGCGGCCCCGCCGCACCTCGCGGCTGATGATTCCGTCAACCAGGGGACGCCGTTGCAGGTCGCGTTCCCGCGCCCATTTGCCGGTGAAATCCGCCACCTCGGTGGCCCGCCGCGGCACCGGCATCAGCGCCAGCAGGTGGGCCAGTTCGTAGGCCGCCTCTTGGTGGCCGATGCCGCGCCCGCCGTCGCTTTCCCGGCTCGCGCTGTCCGCCGCGCCGGTTCCGTCCAAGCAGTCGGTCGCGTGGGCAGCTAAGTCGGCTGGATCAGGCCGCCTGACGGATAGGCCGAACCGCAGCAAACCTTCCTCAGTCAGTTCCAGTTCGGCTTCGATTTCGAGGCCGCCGGAGGGCTCTTCGAACCCCAATACGATCACCCCGCCGCTGTTTGGCGAGGGTTGGATTTGCGCGTCAACCAGGCGCGGACGAGGCGCGGCGCCGTGGCCGTCAACGTGGCCGGCCAGACCGGGCACGCCGGCCCAGGCGTCCCGTTCGGTCGGGATGACGCCGAACAGCCGTGCCCGGTCCGGTGCGGAGTTGACGGCGGCTGGTTCAGCGGTCAGGCCCAGTTGGTCCAACTGTGCGGCAGTCAGATCCCCAAGGTCTGGCCCCCAGTGGATCACCTGCGGCATGGGCGAGCGCAGTTCAACGGCCAACGAAACTCCGGCCGCGCGAAGGTAAGCGATTTCGGGATTATGACGCGGCATCGGCCTGGCCTTTCTTCTTTCCACCGGTCACGAAAGTCTCCATGGCGGTCACGGCGGCGGCCCGTGCCCACTGTTCAAAAGGCAACGGCAGGGGCACTATTTCGCACAGGGCGGCACCAAAGGCGTGGGCGGTCATGGTTTGGCGCAGCCGCTCGCGGTACAGGTCGAACAGGGCAATACCTTCGCCGGACAAGATGATCCGGTCGGGGCCAACCAAGTTGGCGACACAAGCCAAGGCTCGGCCCAGCACTGTGCCCACCCGGTCAAACACGGCCAGCACCGGTTGGTTGCCGGCCGCGGCCAATTCGGTCGCTTCGGCCAAGGTGATGGCAGAAAGCCCATCAATGGCCCGCAGGTCGCGCAGTATGGCAGCGGTTGAAGCAGCAGTCTCGACACAGCCGCTGGCTCCGCAGGCGCAACTCAGAGCCCGCTCATCCAACGGCAGGTGGCCCAATTCGCCGGTCACGCCGTGGGCGCCTTCGTAGATCGAACCATTCAAGAACAACCCGCAACCAACCCCGGCACCGACTGTGACCAGCGCAAATGAGCCAACTCCGCGGCCGGCGCCATACCACCATTCGGCTCTGGTCAAAGCCCGCACGTCGTTATCCACCACGGTGGCCAAGCCGCTGGCCTCCGCCACCAGGCGGCCCAGTGGCACGCCGGCCCAACCCATCAGCGGGGCGCGCCGGGCGGTGCCGGTGATCGAATCGACATCGCCCGTGACGCCCACCCCTAAGGCGGTGACTGGCCCCAGGCCCGGGGTATGCCCCAGCTCAGAGGTCAGGCTGGCGATGGCGCCAACCACTTGTTCCGGCGTGGTGGCAGTCAACGCCGTTCGCTCCGCTGCTCGAATCTGTCCGGTCAGGTCCACGGCGGCACCGATCACTTCTTCGGTGGTGACTTTGACGCCCAGGAAGCTGAGACGGTCCGGCGCCACAGTCAGCGAACTGGTTGGCCGGCCGCGGCCACCAGGGACGGGTACAGCTTCAGTTTCAGCCAAGTAGCCAGCCTCGATCAGCGTTCGCGTGGATCGGGTCACGGCCGGTTGGGACAGACCCAGACGCGCCGCCAACTCGACCCGCGAGGTGGCACCGCCGCGCAGCAATGTGGTCAGTATGGCCCGGCCACCTTTGGAGGTGACCGGCATGCGTGGCGTCTGGGGAGTGCTGGCCTGACTGAATCGCATCAGCTCAGTTCACCTGCCCTTTCGGGCTGTTCGAGCCATGCCTAGACCCTAACATCTTTTCTTGCGCACTGTATGTAAATAAGTAAACCCGCAGGTCAGCCCG
>JAIRTF010000203.1 GCA_031255075.1 Bifidobacteriaceae bacterium
CCGACCAGATGTTTCGTCACCGGCCGTTCGCCCAACGCCCGTTTGCCGACGAAATCCGCCTCCTTGGACCTGACAAACCCGCCTTGGCCACCCTCAATTGGGGTTGTCTGCAGATCCAACTCATGGCCGTACAACGGCATTCCCGCCTCAAGGCGCAGGGTGTCACGGGCGGCCAACCCAGCCAACGTCAAACCGTGCGGCCGGCCGGCCTCGATCAGCGCCTCCCACAATTCCGGACCAACCTGACCGGCAATCGAAACCTCGAAACCGGTGTCGCCGGTGTAGCCGGTCCGCGCCAACACCACCGGGTAGCCCCGCCACTCAGCCTTGGCGGCGCGGTAATAGCCCAGCTCGGAAGCCTGAGGGAAGCCGGCCGCGGCCATGATGGCCGGAGATGCCGGCCCTTGGACGGCGATCAGGGCCCGGTCCCGCGTGACGTCTTGGAAGTGGGTGGCCGGGTCGATTTGTTCCAGGCGCCGGCCCAGCCCTTCACTGACTGCGGCGCGGTTGGAGGCGTTGGAGATGACGAAGAATTCTTCTGGTCCCAGGCGGTAGACAATCAGATCGTCAATGACGCCTCCGTCTTCGCTGAGCAACATGGAATACGAGGCCCGTCCCAGCGGCATGTCGCTGTGTTTGCCGAGCAACGCATAGTCCAGTCCGCTGCCCGCGGCCGGCCCGGAAACCTCGAATTGGGCCATGTGTGACAGGTCAAAAAGACCCGCCGTTTGACGCACCGCATGGTGTTCAGCCAGCTCAGAAGTGAACCGTAGGGGTAGCTTCCAACCGCCGAACTCGGTGAACTGGGCGCCGGCCGCGCGGTGGACTTGGTCTAAGGGAGAAAGGAACAGCTCATCAGCCACCCGAACACGGTACCAATGAAGCCCCCGCCCGGAAGAGCCACGCGCCGCTGAAGCGCCCAGCGGCTGAACCTTCAAGCGCGGACAGTTAGTCAGCCGCCGGCCTCAGGCCAGGCGTTCTACTACCGCCAGAGTCTTGCGGCCGCGCCGCAACAGAGCGAATTGGCCGTGAATGAAATCCTCCGCGGTAAGGACCGCGTCCGGGTCTGACACCTTGGCGTTATTCAGGTACACACCACCACCGGCCAAGGTGCGGCGAGCCGCGCCTTTCGATTTCTCGATGCCGGTCAGGGCCAACGCGTCAACCACCGTCACCTCGCCGCCGGTCAGATCCACGCCGGCCCGCGGCAAATCCGCTACCGCGGCCGCCAGGGTGGGCCGGTCCAACTCGAACAGCGAGCCGGACCCGAAAAGCGCCAACGCGGCATCGGCAGCACCTTGAGCGGCGGTGCGGCCGTGAACCAAAGCGGTCACGTCCCACGCCAAAGCCTTTTGGGCAGCGCGCTCCTGGGGGCGCTCGGCGGTGGCCTCAGCCAGGGCCGCGATCTCCTCCAAGGAGCGGAAAGTGAAGACTTTGAGGTAGCCGTCCACATCCCGGTCATCCTGGTTCAACCAGAACTGGTAGAACGCATAAGGGCTGGTCAAAGCCGGGTCAAGCCAAACGGTGCCGGTCTCCGTCTTGCCGAACTTGGTGCCATCTGCCTTGGTGATCAACGGGGTGGTGAAGGCGTGGGCGACGGCGGCATCGGCCTTGTGGATCAACTCCACACCGGCCAACAGGTTGCCCCATTGGTCGTTGCCGCCGGTCTGCAGGCTGCAACCGTAGCGGCGGCGCAACTCCAGGAAATCCATCGCCTGAAGCACCTGGTAAGAGAACTCGGTGAAGGAAATGCCCTGCTCCGAAGCCAACCGGCGGGCCACTGTCTCCTTGGCCAGCATGGTGCCAAGCCGGAAATGCTTGCCCACGCCGCGCAACAGGTCAATGGCGGACAGCTCCGCCGTCCAATCCAAGTTGTTGACCATGCGGGCACCAGCTGTGCCGCCAAAGTCCAAGAACGGTTCGATCTGAGCCCTGATGCGATCCGTCCAAGAGGCAACCACGGCCGGATCATTGAGCGTCCGTTCACCGGTCTGCTTCGGATCACCGATCAGCCCAGTGGCGCCGCCCACCAACGCCAACGGGCGGTGACCAGCTTGTTGGAGGCGACGCAGGGTCAGGATTTGGACCAGGTTGCCGATGTGCAGCGAGGCAGCTGAGGGGTCAAACCCGCAGTAGTAGGTAACAGTGCCCTGGGCCAGATGGGCGGCCAGCGCCTCACGATCTGTAACCGAGGCGATCAGGCCACGCTGATCCAATGATTCAAGAACGGATTCAACCACACGCTCTATTGTCCACCATGGGCGCCAGGCCGCCGCCGATCGCCACCCGGTGCGGACCCGGATGGGTGTGGTGCGGCGGTCAAAAGGCATGGTGAGGGGTGCGAAAGGTCCCGGTATTGCAGGGAATTGGGGCGGCCAATAGTCCCAGGAATAGCACCAATACCTGCGGCGTTAACCTCACCATGCGCAATCTGGCTGACCCGGTGATAGAGACACGAACTTCCGTGGATCAACGCTGGCGGCGGTTGGCCTTCGGCGTGATCATCTTCAGTCTGATGGCGTTGGGTGTAGCGGCGCCGTTTGTGACGCCAGTCCACGCCGCCGGCGTGTTGAATCTGGTCGTTGACACCTTGGACGCCGGCACGCGCGATACGGATCCCGGTGACGGTGTGTGTATGACGGCCAACAACAACTGCTCTCTGCGGGCCGCCATTGAGGAAGGCAATGTCACCGCAGCCGGCACCGAGGTGGAAATCACCGTTCTGCCAGGGCTGAGCGGCACCATTGTCATGTCGACGGACAAGACCACTCACATGGCGGATACCAAGGTGGACAAAAACAAGGAGCCGGACCGCTACCCCGCCGGCGGAGTTGGCTGGTACAACGCCAGCGCCTACTTCTTCATCACGCGAACCATGACAATTGACTTGGACAACCGGCTCCACACCCGCGCCACCGCGGAGGCCGCCGGGGACACCGGGTCAGCAGCTTTCTTCGTGGACGCCCCAGACGTCAAGCTGCGCAACTTCAGCTCCATTTTCTCCAACGAATGCTCCATCATCTTCAGCCAGGCCTCTGATGGTTCGTCATTGGAGGGCGGCGAGACCATCAATTCGGCCAACAACTGGTCCACCTCAATGATCCGGATCAGGCCAGGCGCCGAACGGATCACCATCCGCAACTACAGGATGGGGCGCTTCGCCTCAAAGACCTACAGCGGACTGATCCGGCTTTCGTCCTCCTCAGACCCGGACACCACCCACCGGAACGATCCCATCAAGGACGTCACCATTGAGAACGTCGTCTTTGACGACACACCCGCTTCGTCTACCTGCAGCGCCACCGACGGCCGGGGATGCACTGACACAGCCATCGACATCTACGTAGTGGCCGTTCACGGATTGGTGGTCAAGGATTGCGAGTTCATCAACCAGGGGACCAACAGCCACGCCATCGACGCCCATGACGGTGGCGCGCTGTCCAACTGGGACATCCGCGACAACCTGTTCAAAGACATCAAGACCGGCGGTTCCTATCTGGACGCCGCCATCTACTTCCCCAGGGACAAGGCGATGACCGGCACCAGCTACATTCGCGGCAACGTGATGGACAACTCGGGGACCACCGCTCAACACACCGCCATCTACATCTACGGTGATCACGCCGGAACCACTACTTCCTCCCTGCCGTCCAACGTGTATATCGAAGACAATCAGTTTGACGGCTACCACGGACAGACCGTTCTACTGGACCACACCTCTTCCCTGACCGTTAGACGGAACACCTTTGGTGTGGCTTCCGGCGCTCAGGCGACCACCACCACTGAGGAAACCATCACCGGGGTTGCCGATAGCGCCAAAGGCATGGTCCGCAACTATGGCGCAAGCGCCAACCGGCGGTTGTTGACCTGGTATCCAACTGTGGCCAATGCCACCACCAGCTGCGAACTTGAGGTAACGGTCAACCCGCAAACTGCCGGCAGCTATGGCACGCCCAAAACCCCGGTGACCTTGGATTTCTACTACACCCGCCAGAACACAGCCGAAACCTACCTCGGTTCGGTTGGCAACCTGACCGCCGCCACCACCGTCACAGTGCCGCACTTGCCGACCGGCCCCGGCTACATCCGCGTCCAAACTCATAGCCCTGTTGACGACGGCCAGGTCGAATCATCGCAATTGTCAAGGACAGTGTCCATCACTAATTCGGCCAACTTGGGCAACTGCGACCAGCCGTTCTTCAACCTGGAACTGCGGGCTTGGCGGGATGTGTCCCACGCCAGCCCCAACCATGCTTCGATCCTGGCTCCCGGCGGCGGTACCGAGATCCCAACCGATTCGGTGCTGACCCCAGGTGAAGAAGTCTGGTTCACCTACACCGTCACCAACGACGGCGTGACTCCCCTGCAGGATGTGCGGGTCCGTGACAGCCTGGGCCACGGCCAGATGATTTGCCTCATCCCGGTGGTGCAGCCGAACCAATCGGAGGGTTGCGCCGAGTCCTACACAGTCTCCCCGTAAAGCATCTGGGCGTTGGGCCGCCCATCCGAAGGGCTCCCACGCACTTGTGGCCGCCGATGCCGCGTCGGGACGCCCGTAGCCGCCGTCCAGCCGCCGCTCGCCTGGGGGAACCGGCCCGCCGGTTGCCCGACGCCTAGCTGTCTGTGGACCGCGGCAGCCGAGCCGCCCGCAAACCGAGTTGGACGGCGCTGACAACCAGCAGCGCCGCGAACAACAGGTTGCCCATCCTGGGATTGAGCACGAAGGCGAAGGCCGTGCCGACATAGGAGGCAGCGGCAGCCGTGCAACCCATGGCCAACCCGGCCCGGAAATCAAGCAGCCCGCCTCGGTGATTGGTGGCGCTGCCAGTGACGGCAGCCGGGATCATGACCGCCAGCGAGGTGCCGCGGGCCACCAAATCCCCCAGCCCGAACAAGGCCATCAACGCCGGTACGGCCACCACCCCGCCGCCGATGCCGAACAGGCCGGACAGCACACCCATGACCAGCCCCAAGACCAACAAACCGAGAATCACACCGGCGCCGAGCGAGACACTGGCGGAGCGTTCAGGGACAAAGAACACCATGAAGGCGGCCGTGGCCGCCAACAGACCGGCGAACGCCCAGCTCAGCGGTTTGAGTGGTACCAGGCGCAGCAGCCGGGCGCCGGCCCAGGCGCCGGTGCCCGCACCGGCCGCCACACAGACCGCGGCGCTGAGCGCCAAATGGCCGCGCAACCCATAGGTCAGGGCACCCACCAAGGCGGTCGGAATGATGGCCAACAGCGACACGGCCGAGGCTCGCTTTTGGTCGAGGCGTCCCAGCCACATCGCCAACGGCACCATGACAATGCCGCCGCCCACCCCGAACAGGCCGCTGATCAGCCCGCCGATGGCGCCTGCCGCCACAAACCGCCACCACACGAACGGCGGCGCCCCGCCGGAGGAGCCGGCCGCGGCACCGGCCGCCGGGTCAACCCAGTCAGGAGCGGGTTCGGCAGACACTTGTCGATTCTATGTTCACCACCACCCGGCCGCGCCGCCGGGCAGCCGGGATCGCGTCTAGCGGCGAACCAAACGGATGGCGGCCCGCCGGCTGGTCGATTCGCGCTGGAAGTGGGTTTCGGTGGCCTGCTCCCAAGCGGCTAGGAGCGGCGCTTCATCGGCGCCGTCACGGTCCAGCACAGCCCGGTGGCGGCCCAGGCGCGGGCCGTCCATCCAAACGATCAGCGGTTCGAAGCGATCGGCCGCCCGCGGGGCGCTGGCACAGCCCTCAACCACCAAGGTTTGGCCGGCGGGTACCCGGATCAATGGACCAGTCGGTGCGCCGGCCGCCCAATCGAAAGCCTCAAAAGCCGCCGGTTGGCCGGCCAGCCATGGTTCCAGCACCAGTTCAACCAGCCGGGGGAACCCGGTTTCCAGGCCAGACCAGCCCAAATACAAGTCATCCAAGTGGATCACCGGGGCTCCAAGCCCGGCGGCCAGACCGGTGGCGAAGGTGGTCTTGCCGGCCCCGGCGGGGCCGTCCACCAAGATCAGTCTGCGTCCACCCACTGGCGGAACCGATCCGCTGCGGCCAGCGCCGCCTCCAACTGCTCAGCCACCCGCTGCGGTGCGGTTCCGCCCACACCGTCACGGCCGGCCAGAGCCGCCTCCACGGTCAACCCAGCCAAGGCCTCGGCCGTCAACCGCGAATCCAGGCCGGCGATGTCCGCGGCATCCAACTCCCACAGTTCTTTGCCGGCGGCTTCCGCCCGCTGAACTACCTGGCCGGTCAGTTCATGGGCGTCGCGGAACGGCATGCCCTGCCGAACCAACCATTCGGCCAAATCGGTAGCCAAGGCGTGGCCTTTGGGCGCCAATTGAGCCAGGCGGGCGGCATCGAACTCCAAGGTGGCGACCAGTCCGGCCATGGCCGGGAGCAGCAGGGAGAGCGTATCGGCGGCATCGAACACCGGCTCTTTGTCTTCCTGCAGGTCCCGGTTGTAGGCCAAGGGCAGGCCCTTCAAAGTGGCCAACAGACCAGCCAGATCGCCGATCAGCCGGCCGGCTTTGCCGCGCGCCAATTCGGCGATGTCCGGGTTCTTCTTCTGCGGCATGATCGAAGAACCGGTCGAATACGAATCATGCAGTTTGACGTAACCGAATTCGGCTGTCGACCAAATCACGATCTCTTCGGCCAGGCGGGACAAGTCCACGCCGATCAGGGCCGCCACGAAGACCAATTCGGCCACCACGTCACGGGCAGCGGTGGCGTCTATCGAGTTCTCGCAAGGCTCACCCAATCCCAAGGATCTGGCCACCAAAGCCGGGTCCAGCCCCAGGGTGGAACCAGCTAAAGCCCCCGCCCCGTAGGGCGAACGCCGGGCCCGGGCGTCCCATTCGACAATCCTCTCCGCATCCCGCAGCAGCGGCCAAACATGGGCCAACAGATGATGGGCCAAGACCACCGGCTGGGCGTGTTGCATGTGCGTCCGCCCCGGCATGGCGGTGTTCAAATGCTGGCCGGCCTGTTCCGCCAAAGCATCGACCACGTCCAGCAGGCCGCCAACCAGGCCGCGGGCTTGTTCCCGCATCCACAACCGCACCAGGGTGGCGATCTGGTCATTGCGGGACCGGCCGGCCCGCAGTTTGCCGCCCAACTCGGCGCCGGCTATCTCAACCAGCCGCCGTTCCAGGGCCGAATGGACGTCTTCATCCTGTTCAGCCGGCTGGAACTGACCCAAGCGGACTTCTTCAGCCAACACATCCAAAGCCACTTGCATGTCGTGTTCTTCGGATTCGGTCAACAAACCAGCCTGGGCCAGAGCATAGGCGTGGGCTTTGGAGCCGGTGATGTCCACAGCGGCCAGCCGCCAATCAAACTGGGTTGATTTGGACAGCGCCGCCAGCTCCGGTGCCGGGCCGCCGGCAAACCGGCCGCCCCACAGACCTTTGGATCCTTCGTTAGTCACGCCCGCTACCCTACCGTTGGCACCCGGCCAACCAGCCCAGCCAGCCGCGAACAGCGGCACCGCTCAATCGGCGGATGCGGCCAAGCGGGCGGCGGCATCGGCCGTCACAGCTGATTCGATCACCGGACCCAGGTCGCCATCCAGCACCTGGTCCAAGTTGTAAGCCTTGAAACCGGTGCGGTGATCAGCGATCCGGTTCTCCGGGAAGTTGTAGGTGCGGATGCGTTCCGAACGGTCCACGGTGCGGACCTGGGAACGGCGCTTATCGGCTGCCTCAGCGGCGGCCTGTTCAGCTTGGGCGGCCAGAATCCGGGCCCGCAGAATCCGCAAAGCCTGTTCCTTGTTCTGCAACTGCGATTTCTCATTTTGGCAAGACACCACAATGCCGGTCGGCAAGTGAGTCACCCGGACGGCGGAGTCAGTCGTGTTGACCGATTGGCCGCCCGGTCCAGAAGACCGGAACACGTCAAACCGTAGATCATTCGGGTCAATCTGGACTTCTTCCGGGTCATCCGCTTCTGGCATGACCAGCACCCCAGCCGCCGAAGTGTGAATCCGGCCTTGGGATTCGGTCACCGGCACTCGTTGAACCCGGTGCACACCGCCCTCATATTTGAGATGCGCCCAAACACCTTCAGCAGGCGCGGCCGGTGCTTTGGCTTTGATGGCCACTGACAGGTCCTTGACGCCGCCCAACTCGGTCTCGTTCAGGTCAAGGACCTCCATGGTCCAGCCTTGACGTTCAGCGAAACGCTGATACATGCGGAACAAATCCCCAGCAAACAAGGCGGACTCT
>JAIRTF010000221.1 GCA_031255075.1 Bifidobacteriaceae bacterium
CAGTGACCATATTTGGCGCAACGCCTTGTTCAGGCTGTTGGTTGAGCAGCCCTGGCCAGCAACGGTGGAAGGCAGTCCTGGCGAACTGCCGCTGACCTACTATTTTGGCTTCTGGCTGCCGGCGGCGCTGGTCGGCAAGGTTGGCGGGATGGCCCTGGGTTGGGCGGCTCTGCTGGCCTGGACAGCCGTGGGAATAGGCATCTTTGTGTTCTTGGTGCTGTCCCTGGTCAAGCGTTGGTCGGTCTGGCCCGTGGCAGTGTTTGCAGTGTTCGGCGGGATGGATCTAGTCGAAAAGGCGCTTTGGGGAACGGCCGACTCCTTCAGCCAACCCTATTCTGTCGAATTCATTGACCGCTGGCCCCTGTATGCCTTCACGTCCTTCGGCGACCAGCTGACCACGGTGTTCAATCAGTCGATCCCAGCTTGGATCCTTACAGCCCTCGTCCTGCTCCAGCGCAACGGGCGGGCCGCCATCGCCCTGTGCGCTCTAGGCCTTCTGGAGTCGCCTCTGCCAATGGTTGGGTTGGCGGTGATCGCCGGTGTTCTGATGCTGACAGGTCCTATCGGCGCTCCAGCAGAGGGCGCGCCCAAGGGATGGGGTCGGCTGCGTGTGGCGTTGACCGACGCGATCTCGCCGCAGAACTTGGCCATAGGCGCGGCCTGTTTGGCGGTGTTTGGGCCATTCTTCGCGTCTAGCCTCAACCACAACGGACTAGCTCTTCAGTTGCCGCAGACTGGTACTGATTTCGCCAGACTTGCGCTGTTCTACGTGTTTGAATTTGGCGTGATATTCGCTCTAGTGGGCAAAGGTCTGCGGGGGAGCGCCCTTTGGTGGACCGCCCTGGGGACTATGTTGGTTCTGCCGCTGCTGCGCCTCGGCGCTTACAACGACCTAGCCATGCGAGCTGTCATACCCGCCCAGGTGGTGATTTGCTTGTTGGTCTGTTGGACTCTGGCGCGAATCGAGCGACCCTGGCGTTCCCCGCGGGCCGCAGCGTTGATCGTGGTCATCGCTCTAGGCGCTGGATCAACCCTTCACGGTGTGTATTGGTACGGTCTGTTCGACATACGGGCAGTCGAGAAGCTAGCCAAGGACGGCGATTGGAGCCAGGCGCGGTCGGATCTCATGGCCAAACCGGATCTGTGGGGCAAGGGCGTGTTTGAGAGTCGCTACTGGCCCCAGTACTTCGGTGATCCGGACAGCCTGTTCTACCGGCACTTGGCCCGCACTCCGAGTTCTTTGCATTCCAACTCTGCCCATTTGGGCAATAAGGCAGACCTGCCCTGAGTGCTTGGCGATCGATGACGCCGCATGGTCCCAGTAGTGAGTCGGTTGTTGTCGCTCAGCCTGCAGGGGGCCAGGATGGGTGTCGTGAGCCTCAACGATGATGACGACCTGGCATTCTTTCCGCCATTCATGATGGGCGAAATGGTGGACGGCCAAATGGTTATTCACCAGGTAAAGACGGCTGATGACATGGCCGTCGATGACCGCATGGCCGCCGCCGCGGCTGTGCTGTTGCCGCGCGGGCATCCGGGCTGGCTGTGGGACCGGCCGGCCCTGGTGCGGTGGTGCACGGGCAGTGAAGCCGACCTGCCGAGGAACTCCGATGGCGCGCCTACGAGCCTGGTTCGAATGGCCCAGATTGGGGCCATTGCGTTTGGTCCGGAACCCTGGCCGGCCACCACGGTAACTGTGTTCCAGCGGACTGGGCGCGATTGGATTGAGCCTTGGATGGAGGGCCGTGGCACGCCGCCGCCAGGCGGCACAGCCCGTGGCGGATCAGCGGAGTTGAACCAGCTCAGAGCGCTGCTGATCGCTGAACTGGCCGCTGACACGCCCGAGGACTTTGGCGACGCCGCCATTCGGGCCGCCAATGCTGCGCACTTGATCTGGCAGATTCCGCCTGGCCAGGCTGCCGACCTGGAGCCTCGCGCCTATGCCAGCGCCGTTTTCATGGCTGTGTATCTGGGTGAACATGGACGCCCCAGCGACGCGGTTGAGCTGCTTGGCGACATTCTGGTCAACACGATTGTGGCCTTCGGCGGAGACCATCCAGCAGTGGTGGAGACCCAGAGGAAGCTCAACACCCTGGTTTCCAAAGCCATCGAACAATCTGGGGGGATTGTGCCTGGCAGCCCGGAAGCCGCAGGCCAGCGCGCCCAGTTCGCCTTGGCCCTGGCCGAGGCAGGAAAGTCGGCCGAGGCAGCCGAAGAACTCCGAGTTGTCTTGGCTGATCTGAACCGCCTGCTCGGCCCCGATCACAAGGATGTCTTGACAGTTCGGTCCAACTTCGCCACTCTCCTGGCCCGTGCTGGGCAAACCTCGGAGGCGCTTGAGCATCAACGGGAGCTTCTGGCCGCCCGGATCCGGGTGCTTGGCCCTGAACACCCCCACACCTTGATTTCTCGGAACAACCTGTCGACGGCGTTGGCCCGCGCAGGCAACATCAGCGAGGCGATTGAACTGGGTCGGCCGCTGCTGGCGGACCGGATTCGGATCTTGGGTCCGGATCACATTGACACGTTGACCAGCCGCAACAACCTGGCGGTGTGGACCGGAGATGCGGGAGACATGGCCGGCGCCGTCGCCCAGCTCAAAGAACTGCTCGCTGATCAGACGCGCATCCTGGGTGCCAACCATCCCCTGACTGCCCAAACCCGCGAAAGTCTGGCCAACTTCCAAGCCAAACTCGGCCCGTGAGCCCACCGCCGGCCGGTATGCGCGGTGCGACCTGCACGCTGCCCGCATTCTTATCGAAGAAGGCGATTGGAGCGCGGCGCGGGCGTCACTGACCAAGCGGCTCAAGGTTCCCTGGCATGTGAACCCCACCGGTCAGCTCCACTGACAGCAATATTCCGGCGAGTTGGACAGTCCGTTCTACCGGCATTTGGCTCGCGCGAAGTGAGATCGTCGTTTTGTGCCCGGCCTTAGGCTGAGTCCGTCATTTTGTTCCCCTGACCGACCTAAGGACTGGTGTTTCACGCCTGGTGGCCCGGGCGATCGGCACAAAACGGCGATCTCAGCGGACCTTGGGACACAAAATGACTCACTCA
>JAIRTF010000275.1 GCA_031255075.1 Bifidobacteriaceae bacterium
CGCCCGCGATACCTTCTCAGTCTTGGTGGCCCGGGTGGGCGCAGTTGGCGCCGCGGCGCCCAGCGAGCGTCCGGGCATCACCCTTGACCAAACCTGAACTGATCGGCCTAACCAGGCGCGGTATCGAGCCGGCGCAATTGGTCCAGCCGTTTAACGTTTCCCGGCCGTATTCCCGAGTAAAGTGGTCTGGTAACTGCTGTACCCCGGTCGGGCCAACGGCCAGACTCCGGCGCGAGAGGACCCTACCCAATGCGACATTTCAAAGGCACCACTGCGTTCGGCATGCCACGGCGATTAGCGCACGTGGCTTTGGCCGGCATGGGCGGACTGGCTTTAGCCGCCAGTGGGCTGGTGCTAAGCGCGGCGCCCGCCAAAGCCGCCAACATTGGGGTGGCCGAGTGCCCCCCGACTGTGTGCACCGTCATCGGCTCCGAGGCCACCCTCACAGGCACTTGGGACATCGGCGCCGACACACTCATTGTGCCGGATTCGACCGACCTTATAATCGCTGATGGAGGCACCCTGACCATGTCAGGCGGTGCCGTACACGTCCAACAAGCTGGCGACATAATCATGGGGAGCGGTCAGATCACAGGCAGTGGCGAGATCATCAACGAAGGCACCATATCGATCAATTCTTACGCATCGGCCAAGATCATGGTTCCGGTAGCGAACTACGAGGACATCAGCACCTACTACGGTTCTGAGCTTGTGTTTGGTGCTCAGGTCACGAACTATCCTGGCAGCCGGATCATTGTGCAGAGTGCAGTCTCGCTGGTGTTCAACGGCGACCCCAACCGCGGTTCTAACTCCGGGCTGGTCAATAACGGCACGCTGTCAAACCGTGGCGGCCATGTCTACTTCCTTTGGTCCGAATACATCCAAGAGGCCTCCGGCGTATGGGAGGCCGATTCGGCGGCCACCTACGGTCCGCTGTACTCGCTGCTCAGCGCCTCGGCGGTGTCCGTGGACGGGGCTGATCCGGTCGCGTTCCCAGACTGCGACGTGAGCTTCACGCCAACCTCTCAGACCCATGCGCAAATTGCGCTTTGGGCGCAGCCGCTGGAGGCAAACGGTTCAGACTTCGCCTATTTGCACCAGGGCTTCGCCTTCGACTTGACCGCGCCGCCCACCTGCACCTACCAAGGCAAAGAGGCCCGGTTCATCGGCTGGGCCTCCGCCAGCGGCAGCCTCGACAGCCTGCTCCAGGCGACATTCGGTCCAGGCGACCTGACCGAAGCCAGCCAGGTTTCAGCAGTCATGCCGGGCATGCCAACGGCCTACGCCGCGATCTACCAGGTCGGCAACCCAGCCCCAACGGGCCCCAATTCGCTCGACACGGCACCCAAGCCGTCGCCATCGAACGGCACCCTGGCGGTCACCGGTGTTGACCGCGGCGCCGTGCTGGCCACCGCCGGGCTGGCGGTCTTCTTGATCGGCGCCGGAGTTGCTCTGATGGCCGTGACCCGGCGCCGTTCAGCGCGAGACTAACCGCGGGACAGGATCCGCCCGACCGGTTCGCGCAGTTTGCGAGGCACGCGCCGCCAGGCGCGCCTCGTCAGTGGAGGCTTGACAGCTACCGGCTTCGCAAGGGAAGCGAACAGTGCCTGCCAACGTTCGGCCAGGCGGGATTCGGAGAATTCTCGCATCCGTTCCAACGCTGCCTGCGACATCGCTTCCCGGTCGGATTCAGGCAGGTTGAGCAGCCGATTCACCCGGTCTGCCAGCTGTTCCACGTTGCCCTGCTCCACCAGATGGCCGTTAACTCCGTCAATGATCATTTCCGAGGGACCGTAGTTGGTGTTGTAAGCAACACATGGCGCGCCATGAGCCATCGACTCCATGACCGTCAAGGAGAACCCCTCCCAACGGGAGGTCAACAGCGACACAGCCGCCGTGTCGAAGGCCCGTTGGGCTTGCTTCGAATAGCCGGCAAAGCGCACCGCCTCAGCCAAGCCCAACTGATTGGCCAGGGATCTCAGACCGTCTTCTTCGGGGCCGCTGCCCCAAATCTCAAGGTGCGCTCCAGGACGGGTCTGGCGCACCTGGTGTAGGGCCTTGATGGAATCCGCCAGATTCTTTTCCTCACTCAGCCGAGAGACCACCACCAGTTTGTCCGGCTCACGGGGTGCACCACTGGGCGCTGGTTCTATGGCGTGGGGAATGACGTGTAGGCGTTCTCCAAAGCCGAACCGCTCAGCCACATCCGCCTTCTGCCAGCCGGTCAGCAGCACCAGGGCGTCCGCCTTCTGCAGGTCCTTGAGCAGGGCCCGGTTCCCCAGGCGAATGATGTCTGTGCCGGGCCGGATATGGACCGAATGGAACACAAAGATTTTCCGAGCATGCCGGTTTTCCAGCGACAACAGGGCCTTGTCCAGCAGGCGCGCCTCACAAATGAAATAGGTTCGGGGCGCGGCACACAGCTCCTCCATGAAATGGCGCCGGAACCCGTCCAGGGTCTTGAAGCGCTGCTCTGAGCTTGTCAGCGGATCCAGTATCACCTCACAACCGGCCGTCAGGTCGGTGGCGGCGGGTCCGGTTGCGGATCCGGGGGCACCCGATGCGCCATCGGGCTCCTCAGTTGATCGATCCGTGGCACGGTCACCGCTTTGGCTTGGGGTATCTGGCTGCCCGGCGGTCACCTCGGCGGGCTGAGCCATCGGCATGACCTGAAAAACCGAACCATCTGGCCGGAAGAAGACCCGCCGGGTGGCTACCGTGCCGACCACAATGGTGGCTGCAAACGGCGCCCCTTCGGCATCGTAGGCATAGCGGGCTTCGTAGTCCGGCAAATCAGCGCAAACACGGCTCAGCGCCTCGGCTCCGGTGGGGGCATCCGGGGGCGTGGCCTGGGCCCTGAAGTGATAGTTGATGTTGGTGAAGACAACCTCGGGCGGCAGCTCGTAACGGGAGCGAAGGTCGGCACAGACCTCAGGAAAGCCGGCAGCGTCATGGAAGGTGGCGATCAGCGGGCTGATGCCCAACTGCCGGTTCAAGATGGCGGATTTACGGAGGAGCGATGCGGTGAGCCCACCATGATCAGGGTCTAGACGGCTGGTCAGTATCACATAGCGCAAGCCCGGTTTCTCCAATAGTCGCTCGTTGTACGGGTGGTCCTGCTCAAGGTTAGCAACGCCACCCGGCGGTCAACTCACACCTAAGACGGACTCCCGCAGCACTCCGCCAGGTGTGCAAGCATTGACGCCATGGCACGCACCCTGGTGGTCACCAACGATTTCCCACCCAAACAGGGTGGAATTGAAAACTTTGTCTATCAGTTGGTGCGCCGCCTGCCCGCGGACCAGGTGGTGGTCTTCACTTCCAGTGCTGAGGGAGACGCTGCCTTTGACGCACAGCTGGCCTTCCCGGTTGTCAGAGCCCGCACCCGGGTTCTTCTGCCCACTCCCCACATAGCGCGCGGAGCAGCTTTGCTGGCACGCCGTTTCGGCTGCGATTCGGTCTACTTCGGAGCCGCCGCTTCGCTCGGGCTGATGGCTCCCTACCTGCGGGGCAACTCGCCAGCCAAACAGTTCATTGGCTCAACCCATTCGCATGAATGCTTCTGGACCAAGATGCCCGCCCTGCGCCAAACGCTGCGCACTTTGGCGAATGGCCTGGACCATCTGACCTTCATTTCCAACTATGCGGAAGGGGTGATCGGCGCCGCCGTCGCCCCAGACGTTCGCCGCCGGATGGTGCGCTTATCGCCGGGCGTGGACCCGGCCCAGTTCGCGCCTGAGACCTTCACTCAGGTGGCCGATGCCGCGCCGCCGGCCGGGCAGCCCGCCCCCGGCGGCCTCGGCTCCAGTCCCTCCGGGCGGACC
>JAIRTF010000317.1 GCA_031255075.1 Bifidobacteriaceae bacterium
ACAGCGCAAAGCGGACATCGAAATTTTCGTCTTCCCAGCTAGCCGGTCCGGCTTGGCCCAACAGCGACTCCAGGTGGGAGCGGCCGGCTTTGGTCAGCCCGTAGACTATCCGTCCCCGCCGCGAGCCGGCCAAACTGCCCTGACCGGAGGGATCCTCCGGATCTTCCGAGGCTTCGATCAGGCCCCGCGCGGCCAGGGCCTTGAGGCACGGGTAGAGCGAACCGTAGGAGAACGGGCGCAGCATGCCAAGCATCTCATTGAGGCGTTTGCGCAGTTGGTAGCCGTGCATGCGGGCCGTGTGGAGCAGGCCCAAGATGGCCAACTCAAGGACGGCGGAACGGTTGCGCACGGGCTTCTTTCGCAGTTGAACTACTGGGGATGTATCGAAATGATACATCTTGACATTACATCTTGTCGATGTTCCGGTCAAACCTAACGGGTTGACCTGTCGGGCGCTAGGCGCCAGTTTGGCCATTCCGCAGCCCGAGATCCAAGCCTGTCCGCCGCACGGTTTGGGACCGTCAAAACCGCCGCCCTAAGAGCCTCAACCGAACCGCCGGGCCGTCTAGGACCTCCAAGGCCGGACCAATAAATGATCAGAGATACCAGTTGACTATCGTTTTGGCCAAGAGGTCCTAAAGTAGTTGTAGTGAGCGGACAAACTTCCCAGCCCCAGCGAATATCACCCGCGCAGCGCGTGGCAGTAATCATCCCTGCCAAGAACGAATCCGGCCGGATAGCGGCCACCGTCCAAAGCGTCAAAGCGATTCCGCTGGTGGACCTGATTCTGGTGGTCGATGACGGCTCCCAGGACCAAACCCGATCCAAAGCCCAAGACGCCGGTGCCGTAGTAGTCCGCCACTCTCACAACCAAGGCAAAGCTGCGGCGATGGAAACCGGCGCCGCCATCGTGGCAATGCGTGACGTGGAAGGCGCTCCACCCCGACTGTTGCTGTTCTTGGACGCCGATCTGGGAGAGACCGCCGCCCACGCCGCCCCGCTGGTCAAACCAGTCGCCGAAGGCGAAGCCGATTTCACCATCGCTGTGCTGCCACCCCAACTTGGGGCAGCCGGCTTTGGCGCCGTGGTGCGGCTGGCCCGCAAAGGAATTGCCAGAGCCACCCGCTTCACCGCCAGGGCGCCGCTGTCTGGGCAACGCTGCTTGACCCGCGAAGCCTATGAGGCGGCCACGCCGCTGGCCCGCGGCTGGGGAGTGGAAGTCGGCATGACAATCGACCTGCTGCGCCAAGGCTTTTCCGTCCAGGAAGTCGAATGCGATTTGCGCCACCGCCCGTCCGGCCGCTCCGCCCGCGGGGTAGCCCACCGCTTGGCCCAGTTCCGCGACGTGTCGATGGCGCTGACCGCCCGGGGCATCAAACTGTCCACCCTGCGGCTGGGCCGCAAAGTCAAGCAGTTGACGAGCCGTGGGCGTCCGCCGCGGCGTCCCGAGCCGTCCTGACCAGCGCCGCAGTGAACAGTGGCCCACAGACCGCCAGCACGCAAGCCGCCACCACCAGGCCCGAATCGTTGACCAGCGAACCGATGGCAGCCGCCACCAACAGCCCACCGGCCACCGGCTTCAACAACGGTTGACGGCGCCACGCCTTGGAGGTGACCGGTGCCAGGCCGCCACGTTTCCACACCCACCGCAACAGCAGCGCCGCCAGACCAAAAACCACCAACGGCACCAGGCTCAGGCGGGCCCAAGCCAGCCCCTTACCGAGCAGCATTGACCAGGCCTGCCCATGGATCAAACTGTCCACGAAGCCGCCCAGATGGGTCCACTTTTCCGGCCCCCGCAGGTAGTCCACCACCGCCAGGGCCACACCAACTGCCGCGCCCGCGCCAACCGCGCCCAGCAAACGCCGTTTGGTCAGGCGGACATCAGCCGCCAACAACGCCGCCACCACGAAGGCCACCGCCGCGCCGATGCCGCCGCCCAGGTCCGCGCCCAACGGCGGCGCGCCATCGACCACCACCACAACCAAGCCGACAGCCCCCACCACCGTGGCCGTCAGCCGCGGCCAACCCTTTTGCCAAGCCCACCCGGCCACCACCACACAGGCCAGCAGACCGCCGGTGACCAGCACCGCGAAGGCCGGGTTGGAGTAGCCGTAGAAGCGGGCGCCGAGCAGGGTTTCGTAACCCATCGGCGTGTCACGGATGAACCGGCCACCCAAGAACGGGTCGGCAATCAGCACCGCGGCCGTCACCAGGCCAACTATGGCCGGCCGCAGAATGGGCCACCGCGCCAGCCGCCCAGCCCACCACGCCAGAATGGCTGTGACCAGCGCAAACGCCACGGTCAGTAGACACCAAATGACCAGCGGCGCAGGCGTTCGCCACCACGGCACCGCGCCGGCCATGAAACCGGCCGCCGGCAACGCCCCCGCTGTCAAAGCCATGAACTCGGTCCGCCAGCCGGTCACCGGTTCCCGCCGGGCGCCGTTCACCAACAACGGCCCAAACATGGCCACCACTGCTATCAACAACACCACCGCGAAGCCGATGGGCGCGTAGTTCGAGGCCGCTTCGGCGTGCTGCCGCATATCCGTCAGCCGGTCTAGGACATACCGCGGCGACACATCGGTCACGGCGGCGCTCCATGGATTGACCGGGCCAACCGGCGCGGGCACCACATAGGACTTGATCACGTCTGTGAGCTCCCAGGTCAACCCCAGGCCAGGAGTCTTGGTGGCGCGGGATTCAATCAACCCCCCGGCACCCAGAGGGGCGGTGCGGGGCCCCGGTGGCCAACGCTCAATCAACAAGCCCAAGCCAAAGTCAGGGGGCTGGTCAACCGTCAGCGAGGCGATCACTATCCGGGCCGAGGTGTTTTCCCGGGCCAGCCCGCGCAGCACAGCGCCGATCCGTTGGTCAAGCGTGGCCAGATTGGTCTGGCGGCCACCGCTGGTTACATCTATGACCACCACGCCGGCGCCTTCGGCCAGGGCTGCGCTCACCGGTTCCTCCCAGCCTTGGCGGAGCGGATCAGCGTACGAGTCGGTTGGCGTGGGTTGGTAGCCGGCGGTCAGACGGCCAGCGGAATCCGCCAAGGCGACAGCTGCTCCGGGGCCAACCGCCACTGCTGAGACACCGGCCTCTTCAATCCATGGACCCAACTGGCCCAGTTGGTCGGGGGCGCGGTCCATGCGGGCCACCGCCGTCAACTCCTCCCAACCGGGTACTTGACCGGCCACCGGTTCCGGCAGCGCGCCGCACAGCGGCTGCGGGTCCGTCTCCTCGCCGCCGCCACCAACCACGGTCTGCGGAGCGCCGGTCCCAGCGCCCAGGGCCAGCCAGCCTTGGGCCGGACAGGCACCGGCTTGGCGGCCTTGGTTGACCAGATTGACCGCCAGGGCGGCATTGGACAACGCAGCCGAAAGGGTGGGGCTTTCATCCGTCGAGACATCTGACCAAGTGACACCAGTCAGGCCAATCACCACCACCGGAACTGGCGGCTGGTGGTCCGCAGCGCTCCGGCTGTCTTCCGCAGCCCAGGTGGCCTGGACCGGCGCTGCCAGCACCACCAACCCGGCGATGGCCGCCACCAACAGCGCCATCAAGCCGTTCAGGGCCGGCGGCGCAGCCCAGCCGGACAGCCGCCGTTCAGACCCTTTCACGGTGCCCACCTTAGTGTCCCTAGGTCCGCGGCTGGCCCGCTTTGCCGCAGCCGACTAGGCTTCCAGCCGGGGATTCGGCCCCGCCACAACCCACGGAGGACACCATGACCACGCCGCCGCGCTACGCCTATCTCGGTCCGGCCGGCACCTTCACCGAGGAGGCGCTGCACCGGGTGGCCAGCCCGGACACGGCCGAACTGCTACCCCAACCTGATGTCATCAGTGCCATCGATGCGGTCCGCGAAGGCGCGGCTGACTTCGCTGTGGTGGCTATCGAAAACTCGGTCGAAGGCGGTGTGACAGCTGTGCTGGACGCCCTGGCGGAAGGCCGGCCGCTGGTCATCACCAAGGAAATCCTGGTGCCGGTGGCCTTCTCAGTGGCTTGCAACGCCGGCACCCGCCTGAAAGACGTCACTGCTGTGGCCGCCCATCCACACGCCTGGGCCCAGTGCCGCAACTGGTTGCGCACCAACCTGCCCGGAGTGCAGCACGTCTCAGCCAGCTCCAACACGGCCTCCGCCGCCCTGCTGGAGCGCATCGCCAAAGGCGAAGTTTCGGCTGATCTGGCTGATTTTGAAGCAGCCCTGGTACCGCCGGCCGCCGTAGAACGCTACGGCTTGGAGGTATTGGCCACCGGCGTAGCGGACAACCCCACCGCGGTCACCCGGTTTGTGCTGATCACACGCCCAGGTGAGGTGCCACCGCCAACCGGGGCAGACAAGACCACCCTGTCCGTGGCCCTGCCGGATGAACGGTCCGGCGCGCTGTTGGAGCTGTTGGAACAGTTCTCCACCCGGGGCATCAACCTGACACGGATTGAATCGCGACCCTCCGGTGACACCCTGGGCCGGTACCTGTTCTCGATTGACGCGGAGGCGCATGTGGCCGAGCCGCGCATGGCCGAAGCCTTGGTCGGCTTGCATCGATTTTCGCCGCGCGTGCGTTACCTGGGTTCCTATCCGAAGGCTGACTTTGTTCCGACCAAGTTGCGTGGTGGCACCTTGGCCGCGGATTACACCTCCGCGCAGAGCTGGGTTGCCGCCGTCCAGGCCGGCACCGCCGTTTAGCCTGCCCAGCTTTTTCTTGCCCGATGCCGCGCCCGCGGCTCCCAAAGTTCCGCCTAGTTGGGTGGTCCAACCGCCAAGGACCTAGGCGGGAGAGTTGTCGGTCTCAGGGGCCTGTTTGGCGACCCGCACTGACAGGGCCAACGGCTCAACCCAGGCTTCAAGGGTGGCGGCTTTGCCGACCAGTTCGCCATCAATCTGAACCAATTGATCGTCTTCGCAACTGAAGGCAATCCGTTCGCCTTGCCGGTAAACCATCCGACCTGAAGCCCAGGCCGGTGACCAGCGCAAGCCGACCGAGTGCAACAGCACTTGAAAAGCCAGCGCCGCCCAGCCGATCAGCCCGTGCCGGGTTTCGGCGACAGCCAAATCAAGTTGGCCATCCGCCAGGTCCGCGTCCGGCACCAACGTCAACCCGGCCGGCAGCAGACCACAGTTGCCAACCATGGCCGAACGCACCTGAGCGGTTCTGGAAGACCCATCCACGGTGATGGAAGCTTTGATCGGCTTGCCGGATAGGTGGTTGATGCCGCTGATGAAATAGGCCGGCCAACCCAAGCGGCGTTTCAAGCCGGAATCGGTGCCGGAAACCATGGCGGCATCGAACCCCAAACCTGAGATGACCAAGAAGGTCTGGCCGTTGAAGACGCTCTGACCGGCGGCATCGGCAGCGGATAGGCGGCCCACGTCAATCCGGCGGCGGTGTCCGGTCAACGCCACTTCCAACGCGTCCCGCGCGGACAACATGGGCAAACCCAGGTTGCGGGCCAGCAGGTTGGCGGTGCCGAGCGGCACAATGCCCATCGGCACATCGCCGCCGGCCAGGCCGTGGGCCACCGCCCGGACCGTGCCGTCACCGCCGGCGGCGACAACCGTGCGGACCCGCCCGGCGGCCGCCGCTTGTTTGGCTTGGTCGGTGCCGGGGGATTCGATGGTCGTGTCAAACCACAGCGGTTCACTCAGGCCCAGGTCGTGGCACATGCCGTGAGCGGCCTGTTTGAAATCGTCATAGCCGGTCTTCGACGGGTTGGCGACGAAAGCCACCCGGTCCGCAGCGGGCGAATCGCGGCGCAGTTGGGCGGCGCGGGCCAAGGTTCGTTTGACCCTCCGCAAGCGCAGGGACACAATCACCAGGGCGATGGCGCCGACCAAGGCCACCACGGCGCCCGCGATGGCAAAGACCAGGGTCCAGTCCACAGTTCTATTGTGCCCAACGTGGGTTGGTTTCGTGGATCCTTTGCTCACCGGTCCGGCCTCCCGGTAGCGGCCGTTGGCCGGGGCCCTGCCAGCGGGCGCCGGGTGCGACTTCCATACTGAGTTGGGCTGGGCGGCGCCCGCCGTTGGTGGTGGCCGCCTGAGTCGACGGCAGGGGCATAGTCAAGTCGCAAAGCTCCAAACGGCCGTCCTTGTCTGCCACGGCCAGATTGGAAGCTCCTGGTTGCCAGGCCAGGTCAGTCACGCCGCCGCCTTTCCACCGGCCCTCGAAGATGGCTTTGGGCGGGCTGCCGGCGGCGGTACCGGCGGTGGAGAACAACCGTAGACGGCCGTCGTCAAACCCGGCTGCCAGCAGTGAACCGGTTTGGTGCCAACGCAAAGCGGAGATGGCTACGGGCTGTTCGCCGACCAGTTTGCCGGTCCAGCCGTTGGCCGTGTCCCACATGAACAGCACGCCATCGTCATAGCCGGCTGCCAGCCAGCGCGAATCATTTGACCAAGCCAAAGACCGCACCCAGGCGGGATGGTCTTCCAACACCCGCAGGCAGGCGCCGGTGGCCACATCCCAGACCCGAACCGACCAATCGTCTGAGCCGGATGCCACTTGGGTGCTGTCAGCCGACCAGGCCAACGCCAAGATGCCGCGCTGGTGGCCGCGCATCACCCGCAGTTCGGTCCAGGTGTCCACATCCCAAATCCGGACCGTTCCGCCGTTGGCGCCGCTGGCCAGGTGGCGGCCATCAGCGGAGAACGCCAAAGCCCGCACAAAGCCGGTGTGCCCCGGCAGGCGGGCTATGACTTGGCGTTCGGTGGCGTCCCAGATGATCACTTCGGAACGGTCCACCGCCGCGGCTAGAAAGCGCCCGGAGGGGTGCCAGGCGACATGTGACACCCAAGTAGCCCCGTCAATCAGACTGACCGGCTGGTCGCGCCGGCGCAGCGGCCGCAAACGGATGGCGCCGTCGCCATCGCCGCTGGCCAACACCGCACCGTCAGGCCGCCAGTCGATGGCCAAGACTTGCCCACCGGCTTCTGGGGAAGCCAATTCGGCCGGGCGGCGCGGCACTGGTAGCCCGCGGATCACCACCTCGCCATCCAGCATGCCGGTCGCCACTCGCAGGCCGTCTGGCGACCAGGCCACGGACAGGGCCCAGTCTTGGGGCAGCCGCTGGTTCGGTGGGCGGTCTTGGGGGGCGTGTTCGCTGCGCGGACTGGGCCGGGCCAACAGGGTCGGCCGGCGTCTCGGCTGGGGGGCAGCGCCGGTACCAGTAGGGGCTTGGATGACTTGGTGGCTGGGGACCGGCGGGGCCGCGTTTGGGCTGTTGTTGGTGGCGGGCGGGGCCTTGATCGGCTCGTGGAGCAACGCCAGACAAACGTGGCTGGCCACGTCCCACAGCCGTTGGGTGCGGTCGTCGCTGACGGACAGCAACATGGTGCCATCTGGCGACCAAGCCAAGTCACGGACCGAATCAGCGTGGCCGTAAAGCACCCCGACGCATTCACCGGCCTTGAAATCCCAGAGCCGGACGGCGGCATCGGCCCGGCCGGTAGCGATCATGGAACCGTCTGGCGCCCAGGCCAAAGCCCAAGTGCGGATGTTGGCGTCCCGGATGCCCGCCACCCTGTCACCGGAGGCGGCGTCCCACAATTGGACACCGCCACCAGCGCCGGCGGAGGCGATGTACTGGCCATCTGGCGACCAGGCCACCCGGCCAACCAGGTCACGGCGCTCGGCGAAAAGCTGCTCAATTCCCGAGCTGCCCAAGATCTGCAAGAAGCCGTCATCTGAAGCGGTCACCAGCCGCGACCCGTCCGGTGACCAGCTCAAACTAGACACTCCGCGGGCGCCGTTCTTGATGGCGCTGACCACTTTGCCGGTCTGCGGGTCCCACAGCTGGACGGTGGAGTCAATTGACCCGGTGGCCAACAGCTGGCCATCAGGGGACCACTCCAAGGTGCGGATGGAAGACAAATGCCCACTCAACGTGGCCAGTAGCTCACCGGTGGTGGTGTTCCACAGCCGGGCCGCGCCATCGCGCCCACCGCTGGCCAAAGTCTGGCCGTCTGGCGACCAAGCCAAGGTGGTCACCTCATGAGGGTGGCCAGTCAGCCGCAGACAGGTTTCCCACCACCTCGTTGGGGCAAACCGGCCAGACCCGTCAGCTCCGCCGGCCCGCCCACTGGGGCCGCCGGGGCCGCCGGGCGTGCCAGGGGCGCCGGGTGGGCCACCACCGGGTACGGGCCCAGGCGCAGAGCCGGGAGGATACATCTGCGATCTTTCAGTTGAACCAATTGAGCTATCTACCGCCCATTCTGCCCCCTTCCACCGCGCCCGGCGCCCGGCGCCGGCAAACCGCCCAATGGCCTGCGGTGTTCTGGGCCTGCCACCCGACTTAGCTGGCCAAGGGCAAGGCAGCGCTGCCAAGGCGGGCGGCCGGAGCCCGCAGTGGCCAGATGTAGGCTCGGAGGCGTGATCGACCTGAAACTGTTGCGCGAAGATCCGGGCCGGGTGCGTGCCTCCCAAAGTGCGCGCGGAGCTGATCCCGGCTTGGTTGACCAAATCCTCCAAGCGGACAAACACCGCCGCGAAGCGTTGGTCGCCTATGAGACCGCCCGGGCCCAACAGAAGTCGCTCGGCAAACTGGTGGCCGGCGCCAAAGGCGAAGACAAACAGAAACTGGTAGCCCAAGCCCAAGAACTGGCTGCCCAGGTCAAGGCTGGCGCGGCCGCTGTTGATTCAGCCGAAGCGGCCCTGAC
>JAIRTF010000244.1 GCA_031255075.1 Bifidobacteriaceae bacterium
CACAGCACCCGCCCGGCAGTCAGTTCTTCCAGGCCGGCGATGCCGCGCAGCAGCGTTGACTTCCCGCTTCCGGATGGTCCCGCCACGGCCACGATCTCTCCCGGAGCAACCGTCAACGATACGTCTTCGATGGCGGGCACCGAACCGTAGTGGATTGACATTCCCTGTATCTCAAGGCCGTTCATGCTCCCACCCGCAATTCTCCGCCGCGCCATTCGGCCAAGGCCATGACTGCCGCGGTGATGGCTGCCAACAGCACCGACCCGGCCAAGGCCATTCCCAGGTTGTCCGCCCCTGGGCGGCCCAACAGTTTGTAGATGGCCACCGGCAGGGTGGTGGTGTCAGGCCTGGCCAGGAAGGTGGTGGCACCGAACTCCCCAATCGAAGCCGCGAAAGCATAGGCGCTGGCCACGGCCGCCCCGCCGGCTGCCGCCGGCGCTTCAACGGTCCAGAAGCAACGCCACGGCCCAGCGCCCAGCACACGCGCGGCTTGGATCAGCCGCCGGTCAACTGCTCTCAAAGCGGGCAGCACACCGCGTACCACCAACGGCAAAGCAACAAGCGCCTGTGCCAAAGGGATCAGCCAAAACGACGTGCGCAAGTCAAACGGAGCGGTCTTGAGGGTAATCAAGAAACCGAACCCCACCGTCACGGCTGAGACGCCCAACGGCAACATGGCGAAGCCGTCCAGCCATTCCTGCCAACGGCGTCCCGCCGGGCTGCGCGGGCGCCGGGTCAACACCACCGCCAAAGCTGTTCCCAACAGCAACGCGATCCCTGCGGCCAGCAACGCCACCAGCACTGAGCGGCCAGCCGCGGCAAGCATCGAATACGGCAGCCCCGGCACGGCATGCTGCCCCAACGCCAAGTAGTTGTGGAAGCTGAACCCATCTGCTGAATGGACTGAGCGGAAAACCAGATTGCCCAACGGCAAAACCACCAGCACTCCCGCCGCCGCCGCCACCAGCATTGCCGGCCAATCCTGGCGCCACCGCACACGCCCAGCCGTGCCGGCATTGCCCGAACCAGCACTGCCGGCTCTTTGGGCAGTCCGGGTCAGCTTCAGGGCGCGCTCCCGGCGGCGGCGCGCCCGCGCGCCGAACGCCAACGCGGCAGCGACCACTCCCAGTTGCACAATCGAAAGCACCGCTGCTGCCCGCAGGTTCAGCAACTGAGCGGTTTGGAGGTAGATCTCTGTCTCAACGGTGGCATAGGTGGAACCGCCCAGAATCAGCACCGGTGCAAAGGCTGTGGCAGAAAACAAGAACACCAGCGAAGCGCCCGCGGCGATGGCCGGAGTCAGAGCCGGCAGGGTGACCGTGGCCAGAGCCCGCCATGGGCCGGCACCCAACACTCGCGCGGCCTGCTCTGGGCGGGGATCCAATCCAGCCCAGAAAACGCCAACCACCCGGGTCATCAAACCCACGTTGAAGAACACCAGGGCCAGAACCACGGCCGTCATAGACCCGTCCAAACCCAGGAAACCCAACGGGCCGGAGTGGCCCAACAAAGACCTGAACGCCAGTCCCACCACCACCGACGGCAGTGCGAACGGCAGAGTCAAGACCGCTCTGGCCAGACCGCGGCCTGGAAAAGACCGCCGGTAGAGCAAACCTGCCAGCGGTATGGCCGCCGCCGCGCTGATGGCTGTCGCCAAACAAGCCTGCCCCACCGTCCGGCCCAGCAACCTCCAAGTGCGCGCCTTGGAGAACAACTCGGCGAAGCCAGTCAGATCCAAGCCGCCTTCTCCAACCAGGCCGCGGCCAATGATGGTGATCACCGGCCAGGCGAAGAAAATGGCCAAGAAACCGATCGGGACCACTGCCAAGGCGGTCAGGCCAAACCGTCCCGCCAAGGCGCGGGCCGCCGCGCGGCATCGTCCACCAAAGCTGGTCTGGTGGGCGGTGACGCTACTTGGGCGGACCGGCGCGGTGGCGAGTGGCATGGGAGTCAGCCGAGGATCTGGTCGTTGAACAGTTGGAGCCACTCGTCGCGGTGAGCGGCTATATCAGCTGGTGCCAGCCCCCAAGGATTGCCAGCTAACGGGGCAAGGCGCGCCCAGTCTTCCGGCAGCGGCGTATCTGCCACCGCCGGGTACACCCACATGCTGCCCGGCACATCACGCTGGACCGCCTGGCTCAACAAGAAGTCGACCAGTTGCCTGGCTCCGGTCGGGTTGGCCGCGCCCTTCAACACGCCCGCGTATTCAACCTGCCGGAAGCAGGTATCCAACGCGGCGGCCGTCACGGGCTGGCCGCTGGCCGGGTCTGCCTCGGATGGGGGAGAGCTCGCATAGGAGACCACCAGCGGCCGGTCACCCTCTGAGGATGGGCCGGAAAAGTCCTGGTAGTAGGCCTCTTCCCAGCCGGAGACCACTTTCACGCCGTTGTCTTTGAGCTTGTGCCAATAGTCCAGCCAGCCATCTTCGCCATGGGCGGCAATAGTTGCCAACAAGAACGCCAGCCCCGGTGAGGAGGTGGCCGGATTCTCTACCACCAGCTGATCCTTGAAGCGCGGATCAGCCAGATCAGCGAAGGTCAAAGCGGCTCCGTCTGGGACGGTCCGCAGATCGGCGTTGACGCACACATCTGAGAAGTCGATCGCTGTCAGCTGGCCTTCCAAGCCGGCCGCCAACTGCTGTTGCTCAGGGCCGCCGGCTGGTGAGGTGTAGGGCTCCAAGATGCCCTCATTGATGGCCCTCGAGGCAAAGGTGTTGTCAATCCCGAACACTGCGTCAGCCAGCGGTGCGTCCTTGGTGAGGATCAGCTGATTGACCATGGCGCCGGCATCGTCCGCAGGCAAAACCACCAGCTCAAGGCCGGTTTCGGCCTCAAATTGGGCGACTACCGGGTCAGATAGGGCAAAGCTGCCGTGAGTGATCAACGTGACCTGTTGGGGTGGCGTGCCAGAGGGGTTGCTCTGGCTGTCGGTGCCGCCACAAGCGGTGATGGTCAAGGCGGCGGCCAAGCAAATCCCGGCGGCGGCCCTTCTAGCTGCTGAATACATGAAACCTCCAATCAAAATCTGGAGGGCGCCGGCTCAGTTGGGCCAAAGTCCACTAGCGGCGCGTTCGGCCTAGCGCTGTGCCGACGGAGATTCCCGACTTCCTGCGCCGGCATTACCCGGTTCAGGTTCGAGGGTCTGCGGCCACCTGCGGCGCCCGCACTCTCAGCCGCCAAACCGAATGGTTTGGGTAGGCTCCCCTGTCGTAGCGGTCCCCAGACTACCCTCTTTTGATATGAAGTTCACCAAGTGGTTGTACACATCTCTGGCCAGCGGCGTAGCGGGCTTCGTGGCCGCTCGGTTGGTGCATCTGGGCTGGCGGTTTGTGTCAGGCAGCAAGGCGCCGGATGACGCGGAAGACATGGCTGTGTCCACGGCCCAAGCAACTGTCTTCGCGGCCTTGGTGGCTGCGGCTGTGGCCGCCGCCCAGACTCTGGCCAGCCGCAAGGCCTTGGGTCTGCTGGCTCGGAGTGAGGCCAAAGACCTCGCCTCCGAATAGCGCAGCTATTCCGGGTCGGCAGCCACCACCACGCCGCCAACCGCGTGGGCCAAGGCTTTGGCCATGACCACACCCGCGTCTCCGACTGCACCCCATGGAGCCCAAGCCTCCGTCCACCACAGCGACTGCCCGGTGAGGGAATGAGCAGAGGGAACCAGGCGGGCAACTTCCTCAAACTGATCAGCCTTGAGCGAGGCCATCACCGTCAACACCACACCCACCCGGTGGGCGGACACCACCAGCATCTCCCGGCCGTGGGGGGCCACCTTGACAGCACTACAAGCCGGTGCCTCCGCGGCCGTCGGTTCGCGGTAGCGCTCTTGAACAGCGTCGCAAGCTGACTGCCACAGTTCTCTGGTTAACGGAACGGGCGTGACCATGGCTATGTCGCGCGGCATCGGACACCTCTTGGATTAGTAGCGAGCGGCATAACGAACCGCCTGAAGTTGGGGTTGGGTGATGCCCATGTGCGGTGTGGCGCGGTAGAACTCAATGGCGCGCAGCAGATCCGCCAGCCGTACACCGCCCGAGGAACCCGAATCCAACGGCACCACCAAACCGCGCCCGTGAGGTGTGCGCGAGGCGCGGAAGCGCTGGGCGATCTCCTCGGTGTCAATCCCCAGCCCGGTGATCAGGCCGCCGCCCAGGATGATTGATAGCGGCACCGGCGCATTCGGGATGGCGGAGGCGTGGGTCAAAGCGGCATCGCCCGGGCGGGCGGAAAACAGGGCAAAACTGGTCTCGCAGGTTCTGGACA
>JAIRTF010000074.1 GCA_031255075.1 Bifidobacteriaceae bacterium
TTCCTTGGTGGCGGGCTTGGCCGCTGGTTTGACTGATTGGCCCAGGTTCTTCAGGCTGGCGCCAATGGCCCAGGCCTTGCGCTGGGCAAACACCAAAGCCCAGGCTCCGGCGGCCAACGCGCCGGCTATGGCGCTGGCCAACCACAGGGCCCGCGGGCCACTTTGGTCAACGGCTTCGGAGAACTTGGTCAGCAGATCGAGCGTCCGGACTCTCACATCCAGCGGATCGACTTCCTGATCGATTCGCGGCGGTGAGGTCCTTTCCGGGTTGGCGCCTTCGGCGTAATCCTGGGAAATCTCAGCCAGGCTGGGCGAATTGAACAAGCTAGGGGCCTTCTCAGCGAAGGTGTAGACGGCAGCCCGCAATGTGGCGAAGGTGGCTGGCAGCTTGGTGCCGTCAATGGTGCCCCGGTCGATCTCATCCCGGGCACCTTGGACCCGAGCGGCGGGGTCTTCAAACAGCAGACGCACCTGCTGATCAGCTTCTGAATCAGTCAACTTGAGGTTGTCAATGCCGAAGTCTTTGGCGCAGGCGCCCAATTCGGTAGCGGCGGCGGTTAGGGGGCCTTCATCGGCCGGCACCTTTGTGGTGAGCCCGGAGATAATGGCTTGCAACTCGGTATAGAGGGCGCGGTCCATTTGGAAGTCCGCTTTTAATAGGGCGACCAGAGCCTGGTCTTGTTTGTAAGAATCGCGATGGCGGCTGTCCGCGATCACTGCGAACACGGCGGTCGCCGCGCAGGCTACCGTCAGAACCAGGGCCACTGCCAGGGCACCTAGTCCCAGCAGGCGGGTGCGGCTGTTCGCTTGGGGTGTGGCGCTTGATGCGCTTGATGTTGTCATATTCGACCAATCTTCCGGCCAAGGCGCTGGCTGCCACGGCGGTCTAGACGCGGGGGAGACACCGAACGCTCTTGGTAGTTTCACCTATTTTGGAGCTACGCAACTGTACCAGGCATCGTACTGGCAGAGGCTAGTCCGTGGTTACGCCGTTGGGGTAATCGCCGGCCTGCGAGATGGCCTGTTCGGCATTCGCCCAACCTTGGCTTGGGACACGCCCAACGGCGCCCAGTGGGGCCAGAATGGAACCTATGAGCCAATCCTTGGACCAGCTTCAGGCTGAGTGGCGCCAACTGGTCGATTCGATCCGCGCCCACGAACGGGCCTACTACGAACTCGATTCGCCAACTGTCTCAGATGCCGAGTTCGACGCGTTGATGCGCCGGCTGCGAACCTTGGAAGCCGATCACCCGGAGCTGGCCAGTGCCGATTCGCCCACCAAACGCCCAGGTGGGCGCCCTACTGGCGACTTCGCCGAAGTGGTTCACGCCCAGCCGATGATGTCTCTGGACAACGTCTTCTCCCTCGAAGAGTTGGAAGGCTGGATGGGAAAGACCCTCAGGGACGCCGGTGAGGACCAGCTGGCTTGGCTGACCGAATTGAAGATTGACGGCCTGTCGGTGGCCCTGACCTACGTCAACGGTCGGCTGGAGCGGGCGGCCACCCGCGGGGACGGCATCACCGGTGAGGACGTGACCGCCAATGTGATGACCATTGCCGGCCTGCCGAAGGTCTTGGCCGGCGGCCCAGCCCCGAGTTTTCTGGAAGTCCGCGGTGAGGTGTTTCTACCTACGGCGGCCTTCGCGGCGCTCAATGACGCCATCGCCACGGCCAACCAAGAGATCACCGCCGCCAATCAGGTTCTGGTGGCTGAAGGTAAGCGGCCCAAACCGCTACGGCGGCTGTTCGCCAATCCTCGGAACGCGGCCGCCGGTTCGCTGCGCCAAAAGGACTCAACCGTGACCGCCAGCCGTCCGTTGGCGTTGCTGATCCACGGGATAGGACAGATCGACTGGCCGCCAGGGGTCACCCCGCCGCCGGCCACCAGCCAATCGCAGCTATATGGGCTGCTGAAAGGTTGGGGTCTGCCGATCTCAGACCACAACCAGGTGACAACCAGTTGGGAGCAGGTCCAGCAGTACGTTCAGGGTTTCGGCGAACGCCGCCACGACCTGGATCACGAAATCGACGGCGTGGTGGTCAAAGTTGACGACCTGTCCGTTCAGGAGGCGCTGGGCGCCAACTCCCGCGCGCCACGTTGGGCCATTGCCTACAAATACCCTCCAGAAGAGGTCAACACCAAGCTGTTGGACATTGCCGTCCAGGTTGGGCGCACCGGGCGGGTCACCCCGTTCGGAGTGATGCAACCAGTCCGGGTGGCCGGTTCCACTGTGGCCTTCGCCACGCTCCACAACGCCAACGAGGTAGCCCGCAAGGGAGTGCTGATAGGCGACACGGTGGTGTTGCGCAAAGCCGGGGATGTCATCCCGGAAATAGTGGCGCCAGTTGTTGAACTGCGGACCGGCCAGGAACGCCCGTTTGTGATGCCGGCCAACTGCCCGTCTTGCGGATCGCCATTGCGCCCAGAGAAGGCCGGTGAGGTGGATGTGCGCTGTCCCAACGCCCAGGGCTGCAAAGCTCAGATAGCCGGCCGAATTGAACACCTCGGTTCGCGCGGAGTCTTGGATGTCGAATCGCTTGGCCAAGAGGCCTCCTTGGCTCTGGCTGATCCGATGGCCACTCTGAGGCCTTCCTCAACCCGCCCGGCGCCGGCCCAGCCGGTCACCTTGGAGCCAGTGTTGACCAGCGAAGCCGAACTGTTTGCCCTGGCCCCCGAGGACTTGGCGAAGGCCCGGGTTTGGCGCTGGGTAGGCGATGCCGCCGGCACCTGGGAACCGCGCCCGTTCTTTGTCACCCAATCCGGTGGGCTGACTGAATCCGCCCGTCTGCTGTTGGACCAGTTGGCTGAGGCCCGTAGCCGGCCGTTGTGGCGCCTCCTGGCAGCCCTTTCGATCCGTCACGTTGGTCCCACCGCAGCCCGCGCCTTGGCGGCCCGGTTTGGCTCGATGACCGCCATCCAACAGGCCACCGCCGAAGAGTTGGCGGCCGTCGATGGCGTGGGCGGCGTGATTGCCGAATCGATCCGCGATTGGTTTGAACAGGATTGGCATCGCGCCATTTTGGCAGCCTGGGAGGCCGCCGGTGTGGAGCTCAGTCCAACCGCCACCGAAGCATTGCCGGCCACTTTGGCTGGGCTGACCGTGGTAGTCACCGGCACCATGGAGGATTTCACCAGGGAGGGCGCCAACGAGGCGATCGCCGCCCGCGGTGGCCGGGCCGCCAGCTCCGTCTCCCGCAAGACCAACTATGTGGTGGCAGGGCCGGGGGCTGGTTCGAAGGAGACCAAAGCCCGTGACCTGGGCGT
>JAIRTF010000155.1 GCA_031255075.1 Bifidobacteriaceae bacterium
GGCAAGGTGACATCCAGTTCCGGGGACCGGTCCGGCAACACCGCCACTTTCCACCTGCAACCCGGCCAGGTCACCCAGATTGACGTGACCGCCCGTGAATCCGGTTTCAACTGGATCCTCTGGGGCTCGGTCGGTGGCGGTGCCGTGCTGCTGGTAGTGGTGCTGATCGTGGTGCTGGGGGTAGCCCGGAAGAAGAGCCGCGCCAAGAAGGGCAAGAACGGCAAGAAGGGCGCCGCCCCCGCTACGCCACCGATGGCCTATCCCCCAAGCCCGCTGGCCTCCGCCTCGCCGGCCGTCCAGGCACCGCTTCCGCCGGTCCAGCCACCAGTCCAGCCGCCGATGCCGCCGCAGATCACCGGCGAAACACCGCTACCGCCACCCCCACCCGCCGGCACCAGTCCGGTATCAGGATCACCGGCGCCAGCCCAATGGGGCGCACCGCCGCCGATGCCGGCCCAACCCCCGGCCGCCGCGCCGCCACCAGGCTGGGGAGCCCCACCCGCGGCATCGCCCGCCGAAGCGGTCCCCAGCCAACCGGCGCCCCCACCGCCGGCTCCCGCCCAAGCTCATCCGGCGCCACCACCGCCGCCGCCGCCCCCACCAAGACCACCGGAGACGAGCGGGCAAAGCGCTCCGCCGCAGGCAACTCCCGCCGAACAGCCTTGGGGACAAGGACCCGGCCCAGGCCACCAACCGAACACCAACCCCGAGGGAGGCCAGAAATGACTAGGCGAATCTGGGCCACCGCCCTGAGCGCAGTGTTGGCCGGCGGCTGGCTGGCCGGCTGCGGCGCACCCGATATCCCCGCACCGAAGGAGCCTGAGGGTTGCGGCAGTACGGCTGAGCTTAAAGTGAGCGACTTTGAGAAACTCGCATCCGTATTGCCGGAAGGCTCCGCAGTTGAGATTGAACACGGCTCGCCGGAATCGGTCTGGATCACAGCTGCCACCGCCGAGGCAGACGATGTGCGCGAAGCGATCGAAGCTGTGGCCGGAGCGCTGGAGTGCGGCAAAGGCTCAGTCATGGTTGACTCCGTCCAAGCCATCGAAGTGGCAGGCGCCCTGGGCTTGGCGGACCTGAATGTGATGGTTTCCAACAGCCGAGCCCAGGCGATTGACCAGCCAGCTTTCGCCTACGGGTTATCCACTGTGCCCGGTCTGACCGGCTTCCACGCCTTCTACATCCCCATCAACTGGAAGACGGTCGCGCCCAGGCCCAGCCTCACGTCCCTGTCCACACCAACTGTCAACGCCGAACAATGGGATTTGTTGGCCGCAGCCACAGCCAAGTTCCCCAACCTGGAGACGCTGACCATATCGATTGATCCGATGGGCGAATGGAGTTGGGAGCCACTGAGACAGTTCTCCAAGCTGACGGAATTGAACATCTCCGTGGACTATTTCACGGCCATCGAGGCCACCGAGGTGGCCCGCGAAACAGTGGACCTGATTCTGCAAGCTCCCACCGCGCTGCCAGGGCTGAAAACGATCAACGGCCATGACGCCGCCACCTTGACCGCCGCCGACTTGGGCCAGGCTGACGCCAAGACCCGCGAGGAGATGCTCTGGGCCAAACAAGCCGAAGAGAACGAGGAGAGCCTTGAGGGCTGGCGCCAAAAGGTGCTCGATGACGGCTACGCCACCGGCGGTTCCACCACCGAAATCACCGGCCCGGTCCTGGTGGTTCAAGGCAGTACCACCTCGATCCACGCCGGCGCCTGGGAGGAATCTTGGCAGGGGCTGCCTGCCGACAAGCTGTGCAAGAAGGCCGATGACTGCGTCTCCTTGGTGGTGGTCGGTTTCCGGGAAGGCGCCAGCTCTGGCTCCTACCGGCCGACTGGTGGCGGGGCGGTGGCCTTCACTGGCAATCTCGGCGAGACCACTGTCACCATCTACAACTCTCGCGACCGGACGATGACCGCGCCAATCGTGGTCAAGACAACCGAGCCCCCAGATCAGGTCTCCTCCAAGGCTGAGGCCGTTGGACCGGCGGACTACCCCGCCGCCTACGCCTGGATAGTGGCCAACACCAAGTAGGCGCCCAAAGCGCCCAGTGCACCCAGTGCGCCCACCGCGGCGAAGGGGCCGAGCCCACACATCAATCGGGGTTGCGGGCTCGGCCCCTTCGCTTTGGAGCTAGTTCAGAACCCCTTGCCGTGGCACATCTTGTACTTCTTGCCACTGCCGCAGGGGCAAGGCTGGTTGCGCCCGGTGCCCGGGTAAGCCTCTTGGGCGCTTTGTTTGGTGGCGGTGGCCGCCGCCCGGCGCACCACCGGCTGGTCGCCGCCGTCTTCTGAGGGCGCCGAATACTGCAGCGGGGCCTGGCCCGCGGGACCGTCCAGGCCTTTGGCCACGATCCGTGGACCGCCACCCTCCGCCCGGTTGGCGTTCGATGCCGCCGCCTTCTTGCCGGCGCCTGGGGCAGCCTTGCCGCCGCCTTGGGTCTGCTTCTTGCCGCCGGCCGGGCGTTTGGCCTTGGCTTCCGGCTGGCCTTTGGTCTTGGCCGGAGCCGCCGGATCTGCCGGAGCGGCCTGAGCACCGGGTTCGGCCGGAGTTTCCTCTTCGCCTTCGACCCGGACTTCGATGTTGAACAGGAAGCCGACGGTTTCTTCTTTGATGGCGTCATTCATGGCTTGGAACATGTGATAGCCCTCACGCTGGTATTCGACCAGCGGGTCACGTTGGGCCATGGCCCGCAAACCGATGCCCTCTTTGAGGTAGTCCATCTCATAGAGGTGGTCACGCCATTTGCGGTCCAGAACCGCCAGCAGCACCCGGCGTTCCAGTTCACGCATCGTCTCAGACCCGAGACGCTCTTCCCGCAGGTTGTAGGCCAGGTGGGCGTCAGCCGTCAGTTCGTGTTCCAACATGTCAGCGTTGAGCGCCCGTTTGGAACCGGCCTCACCGATCAGATCCTCCGGCGTGACACTGGCCGGGAAAACTGACTTCAACTGGGCGAACAGGGCGTCCAGGTCCCAATCTTCGGGCGCTTCTTGCTGAGTGGCTTCTTCGATGAAAGCCTTGACCACGTCATCAAGGAAGGTCCCGACACGTCCCTCCATGTCTTCGCCATGCAGTATGGCCCGCCGCACCTCATAGACCACGGTCCGTTGACGGTTCATCACGTCGTCATATTTGAGGACGTTCTTGCGGATTTCGAAGTTGGTTGACTCGACCTGCGCCTGGGCTGAGGCAATCCCCCGGGTGACCAGCTTCGATTCGAGCGGCATGTCATCTGGGAAACCGGTCATGGTCATGACCCGTTCGGTCAGCTGAGAATTGAACCGCCGCATCAGCTCATCTTCCAGTGACAGATAGAAGCGTGACTCGCCCGGGTCTCCCTGCCGGCCGGAACGGCCGCGCAACTGGTTGTCAATCCGGCGCGACTCGTGGCGTTCGGTGCCCAAGACGTAGAGGCCGCCCAAGGCGACCACTTCATCGTGTTCTTCGGCGACGGACTGCTTCTCTGTTTCGAGAGCATCCGGCCAGGCCGCCTCATAGCCGGTCGGGTCAGCCTCCGGATCCAGACCCTGTTCGGCCAGGGACTGGACGGCCCGGAATTCGGCGTTGCCGCCCAACATGATGTCCGTACCACGGCCGGCCATGTTGGTCGCCACGGTGATGGCGCCTTTGCGCCCGGCCTCCGCCACCACCGAAGCCTCACGGCGGTGCTGTTTGGCGTTCAACACTTGGTGAGGAATGCCGCGCTTCTTCAACAGCGAAGACAGATGCTCCGATTTCTCCACCGAGACAGTGCCCACCAACACCGGTTGGCCTTTGGCGTGGCGTACGGCGATGTCCTCCACCACGGCTTCCCATTTGCCGCTTTCGGCTTTGTAGACCAGGTCAGCCTTGTCCTCACGGATCATTGGCTGGTTGGTGGGGATGGGCACCACACCAATCTTGTAAGTGGAGGCGAACTCGGCCGCCTCGGTTTCAGCGGTACCGGTCATGCCGGACAGCTTGTCGTAGAGACGGAAATAGTTCTGCAGAGTGATGGTCGCCAGGGTCTGGTTCTCAGCTTTGATCTCGACGCCTTCTTTGGCTTCGATGGCTTGATGCATGCCCTCGTTGTAACGCCGGCCGGGCAGTACGCGGCCGGTGTGTTCATCGACTATCAACACTTCGCCGTGTAGCACCACATAGTCCTTGTCCCGGTGGAACAGCTCCTTGGCCCGCACGGCGTTGTTCAGGAACCCGATCAGCGGCGTGTTGACCGATTCGTAGAGGTTCTCAATGCCTAGATGGTCTTCAACCGCTTCGATGCCTGGTTCCAGAATGCCAACGGTGCGCTTTTTCTCATCGACTTCGTAGTCCTGGTCGCGCTTGAGGCGCCGCGCCACCTGGGCGAATTCGGCGTACCACTTGTTGGCGTCACCCTGGGCCGGGCCAGAGATGATCAGCGGGGTCCGCGCCTCGTCAATCAAAATGGAGTCAACCTCATCCACGATGACAAAGTTGTGTTCCCGTTGGACCAGGTCCTCGGCCTTCCAGGCCATGTTGTCACGCAGGTAGTCGAAGCCGAACTCGTTGTTGGTGCCGTAGGTGATGTCGCAGCCGTATTCGCGCCTCCGCTCGGCAGGAGTTTGCCCCACCAGGATGCAGCCGGTGGTCAACCCCAGGAAGCGGAACACCCGGCCCATCAGTTCGCTCTGATAGGAGGCCAGGTAGTCGTTGACGGTCACAATGTGGACGCCTTTGCCGCTCAGCGCGTTAAGGTAGGCCGGCAAAGTGGCTACCAACGTCTTACCTTCACCGGTTTTCATCTCGGCGATGTTCCCCTGGTGCAGCGCCGCTCCGCCCATGATCTGCACGTCGAAGTGCCTTTGACCAAGGGTCCGTTTGGCGGCTTCGCGGACTACCGCGAAGGCCTCCGGCAGCAGATCGTCCAGGCTTTCGCCTTCAGCCAGGCGCTCCTTGAAACGACCGGTTTCCTCTTTCAGTTCCTCATCCGACATGTCCTCAAACGCCGGCTCCAAAGCGCTGACCTGTTCAACTATGGCTTGGAGACGGCGGAGGGTTTTGCCTTCCCCCGCGCGCAGAATCTTGTCTAACAGTCCAGTCACTTTGCTCTCGTTTCTTCTGGGCCGGCCCGGTTTGCTGCCCTCAATGGTAGGGCTCACCCTGGGCCGGCCGCACCTGGCGCGCGGCTAGGCGTTCCGGCTGGTACCGGAACCGCCCGCCGGTTCAGGAAGCAACCGACGTCTTGGCCGGGATGGTTTCCAGACGCAGCACACCGTAGGTCCAGCCGTGACGGTGGTACAGCACCGAAGGCAACCCTGAAGCCGAATCGACAAACAGGAAGAACGGGTGGCCCACCAGTTCCATTTCATAGATGGCCTGTTCCACGCTCATCGGTTCGGCCTGGTGGACCTTTTCCCGGATGACCACCGGTGAACCGGCCAAGGTGGACTCCTTGATACGGTCACCATTGGCGTCCACCGAGCCGACGGAACTCGGCGGGGTGTCAACCAGTTCGGCATCGACCACCGGCGGCGGGGCCAACTCGGCCGGCGCGTCCGCGGGTGGTGTGGCCAACCCCATCATGGCCTGATCGAAAGCTTGGGCCTGGCGGCGGGTCATCTTGTGCTTGGACTTGCGCCGGTCCTTGGCCCGGCGCTCTTGTTGCATCAACTTGCCCATGGCCACATCGAAAGCTGAGAATATGTCGCCGGCGGAAGCTTCCGCTCTGATGACCGGACCTTTGCCGCGAACGGTGATCTCAACGGTTTCGGCGGTATCGGCCTGGCGCGGGTTGTTCTCGTGGACCACTTCCACCTGGACCAGTTGCGCCTGCGAGTCATACTGGGCAACTTTTTCCAGTTTGGCGGTTGCAAACTCCCGGAAACGTTCGGGGATCTGGGTATGGCGGCCTGCTATAACAATTTCCATCTTCTTCGGCTTTCTTCCAAGGTTTCCTACCGCCCAAAGGCGGCTCATGATCAGTGGAGTGTCTGTTCCCCTACCAATGAACCACCTCGCTCGATACGGCTCTTCAGTGTCACCCGACCGGTCAGCGAGGGCCAGAGCCCACACCCGGTCCGCAGTTTTCTACAACCAACGTTAGCCCATTGGCCTGCCCCCATAGGTGGGCCCGCAACCCGTGTCCAAGACTGCCCACTCCCACCACTTGACCCGTCCAAAGACGGTGGCCGATGCCGCGCCAAGGGCCCTTCTCCGAGCGTCAGGGAAGGCCACCTTCCAGGGTTTGGGATTGGGCGGGAGTGGCGGCCAGAACAATGGCGCCCAAGACGGTGGCGCCGGCGGCGGCTAGGGAACGTTCGGCATCCAGCAGGGTGGCGCCCGTGGTGAGGACATCATCTACCAGCAGGCATGGCGCCTTGGGGGCGTAGCGGACGCGGGTGGCGTCTTCGCGGCCGCGCATTCGTTGATGGGCGGCCAGGCCGGCTTGTTCGCGGCTGGTGGCGCGGCGCGCCAAACAGTCTTCAAGGGTGGCCTCCAGACCGGCACCGGCCAAGGCTTCGGCTGCGGCCAAGGCCAGGGCGCGGGTCCGCCGGGCGCCTTCACCCCAGTTGCGCAAAGCCCGGGAGGGAATGGGCACCACTGCCACGGCCGGGGTGATCTGGGCCAGCACTCGGGCGGCCGCTTCGGCGGTGCGGGCGGCGGCCCGGGTCAGTTCCCGTTCCAATTCGCCCCGGCCTTGACGTTTCCAAGCGACTATGGCGTTCCGCACCGGCCCGGCGTACCAAGCCGAAGACCACACCGCCAGGGCCGGGCCGCCATCGGCCGGAACCAGGCGCGGCGACCCGCCTTCGCGGCGTTCCACCGGACCCAACAACTCCAAGCGGCACCGGGTACACAGCGGACCAGCCAACTCGGCGCCGCAACCGGCGCAATCTGCCGGCCAGATCAGGTCAGCGGCCGCCCGCAAGGCTTTCACCGCTCAGACCCAAACGGCCCGCGCGGCACGGTCCACGGAAACCGGTCGGCCGGGTTTGCGAGCTGCCTCACGGTGCCAAGGTAACGGCTCTGGCGCCACCGGCCAGCGCACTCCAGATCCGTCCACGGACCGAATAGCGGAACAGGCCACCGTTTGTACCGGCGGCGAAAACCTCACCCAAACCCGAACCAGAAGCCAAACTGGCCGGCGGATCGGTGGGGAGTTTCAAATAGGTGGCGTCACCGCCAATGATGAATTCGACAGGCACCGGTGAAGCACCCGGTTCAGACGGCGCCAAGAACGCCAACGTCATGCCGTCACTCCAACTCAAAGAGCTGAACGGCGTGTAGAACTGGCCCACCCAAATCGGCCCGGTCAACCGCCAAGGCCCGGTGCCTTGTCCGCGCACAATACCGGTCAGGGCAATCTCCACCGAGCCGGCGGCCGTACCTTCCACGGCCACCGCCAACCGCGAACCGTCCCGTGAGGGTGCCAATGCCACCACCTCACGGCCGGCCAGCCAAGTCGCTCCTAGACTGTGGGCCGCCGCATCCGCGTCGAAAGCCCAGACGGTGTCCCCGCTGGCCACCCACAGCCATCCGGATGTGTCAAAGGCCGGCGGAGCGGTGACCGGGGCGCCGTCTGGCAACTCCAGCACTGTGGTGTCCGTTTGGAGCCCGCCCAACACTTGGACGGCGCCATCTTGGAGGCCAGCCATCCGCTTTTCGGTATGGTCAACGGTCAGCGTCTCCCAGGTGGCGGCGGCTTCGGTGTTGGCCAGCAGTTCAGGTTCGGCGTCGACCAACCGCCAGATGCCACCATCCCCCAAGAAGAACGGGCCGGGCCGGGCCCGCGGATTGGCAGTCAGGCTGCCGCCCGCTTGAACCGCCATGGGCGCTGATTCGATCTGGAACTCCACCGCATGCACATTCGGCAAGGTGGTCAGCGTGGCTTGGAGACAGGACCAGACGGTGGCGCGAGCGCTTTCCGAGGCCCTTGACATGGCCGCCGAAAGGTTGACCGTGGCCACCCCATCCGCCACACCGACAGCGTTGGTGGTCAGCCGCGTACCACTCGGCACCACCGCCCCGACAGCCCCATAGAGGTATTGCGGAGGCCCGTCCAAGAATTGTTTGACAGCTGCCGTAGCAGCTGCTTGACGTGAGAAAACCCGCAGGTCAGGCACCAGGAACTGGCCGTCTGTCGAAGGGAAGTAGATGGGCGTGGGAACGTAGTCCACGCGGAAGACATCCTCTGGGATAACAATGCCATCCGGCAAGGAACTGATTCGCCACTGGGAGTCCTCGTTTTGGGCCATCCCCAAGGTTTGGGTGGTGGTAGCGGACGCCTCAGCCCGGTAACGACCGGTCGAATCGACCTGTCCAACCCGCGTCACCGACAGGTCTACCCGTCCCAGCTGGGTGCCTGGTTCGGTCAACACCGGCGCCTCACCGGATTGGTAGACGGTGACCGAGGCCAGCGGATCCCAGACAGCGGCCGCTTCTTCGGTCAAATACGAGCGGGCCACTTGGAAGTCGTCGCTGGCGCCGGCCAACATGGCCTGGAGAAAGCCTTCGGCGATCTGCCGCAGCGACGCGTCCGGCGCCGGTGGAGCAGCCAGGGCCTGGATGAACGGCACTTCCGCACCCGAATCTTCCAAACCCTCATGAACCATTCCGCTGGTCGGCAAAGAGGCGCAGCCCGCCATCATCAGCTCGGCAGCCATCACCGCCGCCAGCCAGATTCGCCTGGCCGGGCGGCCGATGCCGCTCCCGCCACTCCCGCTGGGGTGCTGCCTGGTCATGCGTCCACCCCCGCAACGCTGGACGAAGCCGGAGGCTCGGTTGGGGTGGACGGTGCGGCGGTCTTGGGTGCCGCCGCATTGGCTGCGGCCGGGGTCCCAGGCGCGGCATCGGCCGCCGTGGCGACGCCGGTCAAGGTCAACGGTAGGGGCGTCTGGCTGATTTCGCCGTTGACTTCTCGTGGAACCACCAGCACAAAAACCGTGCCCACACCGATCTGCCCATAGGCCGTCAGCGCCCCACCATGAAGGTTGGCGTCCTCTTGGGCGATGGCCAACCCCAGGCCGGTGCCGCCGGTGGTTCTGGAGCGGGCTCTGTCTGCCCGCCAGAAGCGGTCGAAGACTCGTGGCAGCTGTTGTTCCGAAAGCCCCACGCCGTGGTCCTCCACGCTGATGGCCACCGCCTGATCGGTGGCGGCCATGCGCACCCACACCGGGCCGCCTTCGGCGTGTTCAATGGCGTTGACCACCAAGTTGCGCACAATCCGTGAGATTCGGCGGCTGTCAACTTCCGCCACCGCCGGTTGACCAGGCAGTTCGCTGATGACCTCAACGCCGCGGTCCCGCGCCAGCGGCGCCACCGCGTCGAGCTCCCAACCGACCACCACCCGCAAATCGACCCGTTCGGTTTCCAACTGGGCGGCGCCGGCGTCAAACCGGGAAATCTCCAGCAGATCAGCCAACAGCGCGTCAAACCGGTCCAACTGGTTGGCCAACAGTTCGGCGGAGCGGGCCACCTCCGGCGGGAAGGAACCGCGGGCGGAGTGGATCATGTCCCCAGCCATGCGAATGGTGGCCAGCGGGGTGCGCAGTTCATGGGACACATCGGCAACGAACCGCCGCTGCAGTTTGGACAGATCTTCGAGGCGTTCAATGTGGTCTTGCATAGATGCAGCCATGTCGTTGAAGGAGGCCGCCAGCCGGGCCATCTCATCATGGCCGCGTACGGGGATCCGCTCCCCCAAGGCGCCGTCAGCTAGTTTGACCGCCACCCGGGCCGCCTCCCTTACCGGCCGAACGGCTTGGTGTGTCACCAGCCAGGTGACCAACACCAGGATCACAAACACGCCCACCGCGGACAGCGCCAGAATGCGGCTGATCAAATCGAGGGTTTGCTGCTCTGGGCCTAAGTCATAGACCATCACCAGGGTGTAGTTAGTGGACATCAGGCTGACGGCCTCTGCTACCGCCACACCGGGGTGCTCGCCGCCGCCATCGCCTGGCACCGCCACTGATTGCCACACTTGGGTGCCGTTGGAGGCGGCCGCCGCCCTCAGTTCCGGCGAGGCGGCGTCCCGCAGCTGGGTGTCGGTGAAGATGGAGGAAACCGAACCAGGGCCGGCATTCGCTGGCGGCAGCAATGAAATGGCCCTGGCCGAGGAACCAACGGTGGAGATTGAAGCCAGCGTGTCGCGGACCAGTGTTTCAGCGGTGATTGGGGAACCGACCGAGGAGGCGTCAAAGTTTTCTTGGGCGGTGGCCGCGGCCCGGGAGGCGTCCTTGAGGATGTCATCCAAGCGGGCTTTGAAGATGCCGCTCTTGACCTCGCCAGTCAACGCCCAGCCAACCGCCAGCAACGCCACCACCGAAAAGACAATCACATTGACCATGACCCTGGCCCGAAGCGACCGTCTGAGCAGCCCAAACAGCCCCCAGGGCCGGCGGCGTTCGGCTTCTAGGCGGCTGCGTTGCCCCGGTTTTGGTGGAGGGCCACCGGCGGTCATTCGGGCCGCCCGGCCCTGTAGCCCACGCCGCGGATTGTCAGCACCACGCGCGGGTTGAACGGATCGAGTTCCACCTTGGAGCGCAGCCTTTGGACATGGACGTTGACCAGCCGGGTGTCAGCCGCGTTGCGATAGCCCCAGACCCGTTGGAGCAGCATTTCCCGGGTCCAGACTTGGCGCGGCTTGGAGGCCAATGCCAACAACAGGTCAAATTCCAACGGTGTCAAAGAGATCGCCTGACCTTTGCGGCGCACCTCATGGGCCATCAGGTCAATATCAACATCGGCAATCCGCAACCGTTCGCCTTCGCCCGGGTCTTCAACTGGGCTGCGCCGCAGCCGGGCTTTGACCCGGGCGACCAGTTCGGCCGGTTTGAAAGGCTTGAGGATGTAGTCATCAGCGCCAACAGCCAAGCCGTCCACTATGTCTTTGGTGTCGGATTTGGCCGTCACCATCACCACCGGCACACCGGATTCTTTGCGCAACTCCCGGCAGACCTCAATTCCGTCCATACCGGGCAGCATCAGGTCCAACAGCACCAGGTCGGGGTGGGTTTGCCGAATCAAGGTCAGGGCTTGGCTGCCATCGGTGCAGTAGTCCGGCGAATAGCCCTCTGAGGTGAGCACAATCCCGATCATCTCGGCCAGGGCCACGTCATCGTCAACTACCAGGATTCTTCCCGCCATGTACCTATGGTGCCAGAATTGCGGTCCTGGCCCCAGCGCCAGCTTGCGCAATCGCGCACTCCAGGCGCAGTCATTCCTGCCACCAGGATTGTTGCGAGCTTCGGTAACGCGTCAGGGACACTGAAACGACTACATCTGGATGGGTGTTTGGGCCAGGCGGGCCCAGGCCTGTTCTACAGCGCCGGCCGCCGCCTCAAGGCTGAGTCCGGCTTGCCAGGCGATCACGGCCACAGCGTCAGCGGCTTTGTCAAGGGCCGGCCGGGCCTCGGTCAGATAGCCCGTTTGGGGGCGACTTACCAGTGGCTTTACCACCGTGCCGTGACGCCGGGCACTTTCCACCAAACCGGCTCGGCCAAGCGCTTCGTAGACCTTGGCCACGGTGCCGGGTGCTATGCCGAGATCGGCCGCCAAGTGGCGGATGGGCGGGAGACGGGTTTGGGCCGCCAGCTGCCCTGAAACGATCAGCCGCTCGATTTGGGAGCGGAGTTGTTCAAAGACCGGTACCGGAGAGGCCGGGTCAATCTGGACAATCACGGCAGGCGGCTCGCCTCGAATTCAGTCCGCCAGGCCCGCGGCGCCCTGACCTTGGAACGTAAGAACGCCACGATTGCTGCCACTAGGCAAGCCCAGGAGATCACCGCTCGCCAGAACTCCCAGGCCGTAGCCGCCGGCGCCTCCGGCAAGACCCGTGGCAGCGCCAACAGGGCCACTGACAGTTCCAACCAGACGGTGGCGCGCCCGGCGAACCGCCGCACGGCCAGATCGGCATCCATGACAGGCGCCTCCAGCAGGGGCCTGGCCCGGCCGGCTATCGCCCAGCTGGTCAATTCTGCCAACACCACCGGCACCGCGGCCATCGCGGTGAAGATCAGCGCCGCTGAGCCGTCGCCAGCCGCCAAGCCGATCAATGCCAGCACCAGGCAGGCGGCGAACAGAGCTCTGGCCATCCACTGGACGCCGCGCGGCACCAAGTCCGGGCGGGGTTCAAGGCCGGCAGCCCGCGGGCCGCTAGGCAGTTTGACCCGATAGGACTCGGCTGCCAGGCCACCAACCACCACTCCGGCTATGCCCATCCACAGCGCGTCAGTGAACGGCAGGTCAAAGGTGCCAATCCTGATCAAGGGCATGCCGAAATACCGGGTGGCCAGCACCACGGCGACCAATGCACCGGCCAGGCCACCGATCGCCCGGAAGCGCAGTTGCCGCTGGAGGTAGGCGGAATAGAAGTCGCTTTCCTGGTGCGAACCTGGGATGTGACCGGCCAACCAAACGATGTCTGCTGGCTTCGGTACTCGCCGCACCATGTGCACACAAATGGCCGCTAGGGCCACCAGCGGTGCCAGCAGAATCACCCCTCCGACCAGGCTTACCATGGCGCGTCCTTCCCTAGCTTCCGTACCTACGCCGCCGCCCGGGTGCGACGGCCTGCGATTCCAAGACCTGACCGTCACCTGCGAGCGTCCGTAGAGCAGACCCGGCTTGCCCTGGCCGATGCCGCCGGGGCGGTGGCCTCGTCCGCCGACTTGCTCTTTGTATCATTGTAATAGTACATTGGGATTATGTCGAGTCAGGACCACTCCCCCGCCGCGCGGGACGAAAACTGGCCTGTGCCCACCGCCGCCAACCCAAGCGTTGACGAAGGACCACAGGGCGGCGCGGCATCGGGCACCGAAAGGTCTCCTTTCCTGGTGTTGACCGCCCGGCGCTCGCCATGGCGAATGACGCTGGGGGCGGTGGTGTTGGCGGCGCTGCTGGTGGTGGCCTGGGCCGTCAAACCGGCCCTCTACGCATCGGTGGCGGCCGGGCCATCCCAGGTCCTGGTCACCCAGCATCAGCCTGACGGGCAGGCCGCGCTGATAGCGATGGTGTGGCTGGAGTCAGAAGCCTGGCCGGGTGCCACGGTCGAATCGGCCCAACTGAGCGGCTGCCTCCAGCTGGAACCGGCCCCTGGAACCGCCCTTGACGAGGACCAACCTCCTCAGCGGACCGAGTTCTGCGATCTCAAACCAACTGGCGCTTGGCTGATCCACCGCTCGGATGCCGGACCGGACCCCATGTTCCCCGAGCGACCGCTGATCCAGGCCGGCGCCGACCCGGCGGTGCTGATTGAGCTTGACGGCCGGCGGCTGACTCTGGATTCGACAGGGATGCTGCCAACCCGGTTCACCAGCGGCGACCAGCTCGCGTTGGTGTTGGTTTGGGAAATGAGTGAGACCAACTCCTGGCCAACCAGCGGCGATTGTGAATATGACCCGCTGGAAGATGGCACCGGCTGGCACTGCGACTATCTGGACCCCGCAGACGAACCGACCGCCGTAGAGGTCAGGCTCCGCTCAGCTACCGGTGTGCTGAGCACCTCAACTGTGACGCTGCGCTAGCCGACGCCTGTGCCAAGGGGCACACCTGCCCGGTCGGCCCAGTATTGGCGTTCAGCCAAGGTGATCAGGTCCATCAACGGGCCGAAATGGTCTTGGTCATCCGGACTGGGAAGTTCCTCCGAATGGCCATTGAAGCCAGGCGCATCAAAGCCAATCCGGGGTCTGGCCGGACGAAGTTCGTCTCTGACACGCTGGCGTTCCGCATCACTGGCGTTGGCGCCGAGGTCCTCCACCGCCTCTTCCATGGTGTCCCAGCCGGCCGGCTCAAAGCTCGGACAGTCCGCCAACAGTCCGGCCAACTCCGGTGCGGTGATGCTCGCCGGCAACAGGGCCGTCGGAAAGGTGGTGTAACCGTCGGCCACCGGGGGCGCCGGATCGGTTATCCCGGCGAAGCCGTGTTGGCGGCCGCACTCGGCCCAAGCCAAGGTGGCTTCCAGGTCGTGCCGCTTTTCCGCCAGTTCCTCGGCGGACGTATCCGCCGCACCTGGCGCGGTGTAACCAGTCTCCTCCAAACAACCGACAAACAGGTCGGTGTAGTCAGCAGCACCGACCACCAAGAAGCTCTGATCAGCGGCCGTCGGCACCGAGACCGCCTGGTCTAAGCCCGCCACATTCATCGGTGAGCCGCCCGAGCCGTATTGGGCGGCCAACTCCCCCATCGCCTTCAAAGCCTCCTCATTGCCAGGAGCTCCCTTTTCACCGGGAGACATGGCCAGGGAACCGTGAATCTGGGCCATGTAGGGCTGGTCTGTCTCAATGACCACATCCGAACCGGTCCGCCCGTCATCCAACGGTTTCGCGGCGGCGGGCAAGCCACCGCGAGTCAGGCAGGTCGCCATGGCCTCGGCAGTCTCGCCTTGGGTGGGCGCGACCGCCGGCTGGTCTTTGCCGCCAGGGTCTTCCAAAGTGGCCACTTCGTCACCGCCGGAGCCGCCTCCGGTACAGGCACTGACCAACAGGACCAGGGCAGCGCCCAGCGGAGCGGCGAAGCGACGCCGTGCGAGGGTCATGATCCTCATGCTAGCCCCGCCCCGCTGAGGGGACCTTGTGCCCGGGGAGGACCGGAGCGCGCTCCGGTCAAGAGTTGGAAGCGTGGCGGCGGACCCAACGGCGGTAGCGGAATGAGGCCAACGACAGCTTGGCGCGCAGCCGGCGCCAGGGACTAAGACCCTGGGTCAGGCTCTTGGAGACGGACTCCACCCCGGTCCAATAGTTCACCGCGAACTGCTCACCCAACGCCAACGAACCGAAGGCGGCAGCATCCGATTCGCCGGCCAGGCGCCTGAGCAGCGAGCGGGCCTCAGGCGGAGCCTTGGCGGCCGCCTCAGACCGAGTCATGGCCACCAAGTCAGCGTTCAGCGGAGACAAATGCAAGTCTTGGAGCATATCCAGGACCTCTTCCCAACCGGCCACAATCTGATGCGACGGCGGCCCCCGCCGGCGCCGCCGACTGCGGCGCCGGGCCTTGGCCAGAATGATCAGCGCAGCCAGGCCCAATACCAACAGCAACAAACCGACACCGCCGCCGGCCCAGGCCAACGCCGCCGATATGACGAACGGCTCCTTCTCTGGCGGCAATGGTTTGGCTGAGCCAACCGGTACCGGGGCCATGTCCTCATCCGGCGGTTCAGACGGCTTGGCTTCCTGCGGTGGCGGCTGAATGACCTGCGGCTCCGGCTCAGGGTCTTGTTGAGTCTCAGCGTCTTCGGGGGAATCTTGACGGTTCGGAGTGGGGAAGAACGGCACCCACCCCAGGCCGGCCAAGTTGACTTCCACCCAAGCGGTCATGTCGCCGCCGGTGAAGGTATAACTGCCGGCCTTGGCGCCATCGCCCTGGGGGCCCTGATGGGTGGCGTTGGGGGCCGGCTGTTCGCCGTAGCCTGGCGCGTAACCCATCACAACGCGGGCCGGCAGACCCTGGGAACGGGCCATCAGAGCCATGGCGGAGGCGTACTGTTCGGCATCGCCCACCATGATGTCGGCATTCAGCAGTGAGGTGACCCGGTCGGCGCCGTGGCCGGCCAAGGCCTCGACTTTTCCGGCCCCTTCGGTGGCGCCCTCCTGGCCGTCCGAATAGTAGCCGTTCTGTAGGTACTGTTCCAAAGCCAAGGCTTTGGCGCCGGCGGTCGTGGCGTCACGGGTGGCGCTGGCGGCCTTCATGTCCGCCGCTTGGACCTTGACATAGCTGGGCACCAGCGCCGCGCCGGCTTCAGCCCTGGCGATTTGGTCATCGCTTGGCCGGTATTGACCCCAGGGACTCTCCACCACATAGGTGACGCCATCAGGCGGCGCCGGCGGCAAAGCCATTTGCCAGGTCACAGGGTTGAAGCGAAGGGCTTCGCGCAGATCGGCGCCGTCAGGACCGGCGAAGTTGACCGCCCATGGTTCGCCCACCGAATAGAGCCAAGGGGTCTTGGTGTCATGGGATTGGAGCAGCATCCGGTGGCTGTCCGGCACCGGGGTGCCCACCGGCATGCGGCCAAAGTTGCCGGAGGCGTCAGATTCTCCGCCGCCGGCCACGTTCCACACCACACCGTCAAACCGGTCCATCACCGCCAGCTTGACCACACCGCCGGCCGGCAGATTGTCAACTCTGAGCAGCACCTTGGATTTCAGGTCGTCTTTGATGTACCGCCGGTAGCCGGACAGCGGGCTGGGATAGTCCCGCGGGTCGAATGGTGCGGCCACTTCTTCGCGGACCACCAGCCGGTCGCGCGCCTGCGCCAAGACGGCTCCGCCCAGTCCCGCTCCGCAGGCCAAAGAGCCGGTCACCACCAGCGCCACCATTCGCCGCGGCTGCAACGTCTTGGACCGCCAGGCCACCCAGGTGACGGCGCCCACGCCGGTCAACAGGCCCAATGGCAGGGCCAGGACCGATTCGCGGGCCCCCAACACGACGGACACCGTCGCTACCATCAACGGCGCCAGGGCCGCAAAACCGGCGCGTTTGAATGACAGCCGCACCGCCAGCGAAGCGCCTACCGCCGTTCCGACATAGGCCAACAGGAACGGCGCCAAGCCGAACCCACCGCCGGGTCCAATTGGCACCTCAACTGTCAGCAGCCGCCGCCACACCCCGGTAGAGCCCACCACCAGCCATTCTTCAGCCCGCAAGGTGGGGATGACGCGGTGTGAGGCGTACTCCGGGACGGCCATAGCTGGGCCAAACAGCAGGTAGGCGGCCAGCATCAGCGCCATGGTCAACAGCGGCTGGAACCGCCGCCAAGCGGCAAACGCCGCCACCACCGCGCCGAGCACCACACCGCCCAGACCCGGCACAATGATGGCCGGCAGGGTGAATACGGGAATCATGGGGGCCAAAGCCAAGGTCACCAGGAGGGTGATCCACGCGGCATCGGCCAAACGTTTGAGAGTTAGTGTCATTGCAGCCCGAGCCTCCGTAACGCCCGTGGCAACTCATCCAGCGAGCCGATGGTGCCGAGGCCCAGCCGGCCAATCTTGGAGACGGTCAATTCGGCGCCCTGTTCGCAGCGCAAGGCCAAGGCTGAGGCTTCGCGTGGCAAGAACCAAGCCGCCCGGCGCACGGCCGATACGGGCAGCTTGGTACCTGTTACGAGAATGGCCAGCGTGGCTCTGGGGGCTTCGCGCCGCGAACGGCCGGCCGCCGAGGCCAGCGAATGGTTCGCCGCGCCGGGTGGCCCCAGCTGACTGGCGGCGGCGTGGTCCAACACCGGCCCGGGGCCGGCCTTGGCGATGGGCAGCGTGGAACCACCGGCCAGGACCGCCAGATCACCAGAGGCTTGGGCCTGGGCCAAGCCCAATGACGCGTAGACGGACACCGCCAATTCGAAATCACGGCGGCGGGCGTACTCTTCGGGTGCGGTCGAGACCAACAGCACCATTTGGACCCGGCGGGTGTCTTCTGATTGGCGAACCATCAGGTGTCCCAGCCGGGCCGTGGACCGCCAGTGGATGGACCGAATGTCATCACCGTGGACGTATTCGCGCAGTGCGTGGAAGGACACATCGGCTTCCGAGGGTTGGCCGGTGGGTTTGCCTTCGATATCTTTGGCCATACCGGGCCAGGACACCGGCACCGTGACGGTTGGCGGATAGACCACCACTTCCAGGGTGTTGCCCCAGGACCAGGTCCGGCCCACCATGCCGAACGGATCGCCGCGAACCGCTTTGGTTGGACCGACCGGCAACATGGCCCGCCGGCCGGTAGGAACGGACACATCAGCTGCCACGGATTCCCCTGGCGCCAGGGCCGGCAGCCGAACGGGGACTTGGCGTTCTGCCACCGGCAGGGTCAGCCGTTGGGCGGGTGAGCGGCGCCGGCCCACGTTGCGGGCACGAATCTTGACTTCCGGGTCGGAGCCGACTGGTACCCGCCGGTGGCCGGCGGTCAATTCGACCTCAAACTTGGGGTTGCCCAGTGAGGAGACGGTCCCGATGGCAAACACTGTGATGACAGCGGCGCCGGGGACGGCCAATTCTGGCCAGCCGAGGACCCATCCCACACCGAAGCTCACCAGGCCGGCGCCTAGGGCCCACCAGCCCCAGGGCCGGACCGGTGGCTCAAGGTTGCGTTTTGCCACGTCAGTTAACGGCCTGTTCCATCATGTCGTCGCCGGCTCTGGGGGC
>JAIRTF010000191.1 GCA_031255075.1 Bifidobacteriaceae bacterium
CGCCTCAGCGTCCAATCAGGCGCTGCCGCTGTCTGGTACCAGTGCGATCTTCGCGCCAACCGACTGATAGGTCGGCAAAGCGCGGCGGTCGCGTGTCGCCAATGGCACGGAGTTCTCCACCGCCGCAAGTGCGACAAGCGCATCGTAAACGGCGCCTCCCGTCACAGACAGTTCAGCCAGTACCTGGTGGATCCTGCCCTCCAAGTGGTGCGGCAACGAAACCACCGAAGGGAAGCGCCGGTCGATCAGATCGGCGGCGTCTTCGGCCGCCAGGCGGCTGTCGCCCGGTAGACGAGTCAGCACGGAGTAGGTCTCAGCGCACGAATGGGCGGCCAGCGCCAGCCGTTTGCCGCGTGCCCAGGCCGCTACACAATCATGATCTGGATGCGCCGCCATCAGTAGAGGAACAGCCACAGAGGTGTCTAGCACCAGGTCAGGGGGTTTCACTTACGTCCAGCGTCAATCAGTGCGTACATCAAGTCATCTGTCACTACGGTTTCGGATTCCGCCACCCAGTCGCCGTGCTCATCTTGAACCACTCGCGCCGTGCGTCCGCCTGGGACCACTTGAAGACCATGACCATACGGCGAGATTTCGACCTCCGCGCCGGGGACTAAGCCGAGCGCGGTGCGCCAGGGCTTTGGAACCACAATGCGTCCCATGGAATCAACCACTGCCTTCATGCCAGAACCATACCATCGATTTGTCAGCGCGCCGCTTCGGAGACTCAACCGACCTCGGTCCACCGCGTTTTCCAGATCACAGCACCTCACACGCAGCATCTACCCGCAGTCACCAGTCAAGTGGCACAGGGGGCGAGTTCGGGCAGACCAGGGTCGGCAGGGCTGAGGCACCTATGCCCAAGGCCACACCGACCAGGGCGGCCAAGACCAGTAAGGACAAAAGGGCGAGCGATTCGCCCAGGCAGCCCAGGGAACTGAGCCGGCTATTGGGGCGCGCCGGGCGGCCCAGCCGATAGGAACTGAACAGCAGTACCAGGAACAGCACCTGGGTTGTGAACCAGATGCAAATTCCGGCCCGCGTGTAGACCGCGCCGCCGACCTCCTCCCACCAACCAGAGCCGTTCTCTATGGCAAAGAACGGAACAAACAGTGTGGTCGCGAACGCCACCAAGGCCCCCCAGCCGACCTGGAACCTGGTTGGGAAACCAACCCGCGTCCAGACCGGACGGCGGCGACGACGGGCCTTGGGAGCGGACCCCACCAAGCCCGCGCTGACCGTTCCCGCGGTCAGGGAGGCACTCGTCATGGAGGCGGTCGATGCCGCGCCAGCACCGGAACGGGCCCGGCCCATGGCCGCGATGAACCGAGCATGCCAATCTCTAGGGTCAAAGCCGTCCAAGTCTTCGGTGTCCTGGGGCCGGCCAGCAGCATCGACCACCGCGAAGTCTTCCACCACGAAGAAGGCCGTGTCAGTGCCATCTGGCGGCGCGCCCGACGGGCGGCCCACCCCAATAGCTTGTGACGGATCTTCGCGGAAGCGGAAACGCAGCACCTCAGACACCAACGGGCTGGCCACACCCGTGGCAGACAGCTTCTTGCGGGCTGCCTTGGGCTCGTCATCCGGGTCATAGTCTTCATCAACCATCGGCATGATGGCCTTGTTGATAGCCCTCACCCAACGCTCGGTCGCGAGGCGGCCGTCAACCAAAGTGTGATGCGGAGTCAGTCCATCCGGCGCGCGCCCCTGGGATTGGGGCACCCATTTGGAGGTCAACCAAATGCAGTGGGTCCTGAACCGGTCCGAATCGGCAGAGTTGTCATCATCTCCGGAGCCAGAGCCCGCCAGTTCCTCATATGACTCTTCGAACAGCTCCAAGTCCCTATCCGGCGGGGTGGCACCGGCTTCCGCCACACTGGTGAATTGGCCCGGCGGCAGGTCATCGTATTCCCTCCACAGGTCCCTAATGCCCGGTTGGAGGTGGGCTTCAACCACCAGATAGCCCTCATCAACCCCCAACAAATCGCCCCAAGGGACCTGGTGAAGCAGGTAAATGCCGGATCCGTCCCAGAACTCAAGACCGTCGCTTCCAGCCCGGATGGAATAGGGCTTGCCGCGGGAGGAGTCCCCTTTCGTGACGCTGTACACACCTGTCGGGACCACAGCATCATCTTCTGGCTCCCAACGGTCCGCCAGGTTGTCCGTAACCACTGAGGCAACCAGGTCATTGGGTTGAAGCGACAGCTCCAAGGGCGTGCGCCGGCGCCGGGCCAGCCGCCGCACTCCGATTGGCAAGAACACCACGGCCGTGACCGTCAACAGCACCAGTGCCGAAATCTGGAGTTGCTCACTGATCTTCGTGGCCCGGTCCCCACCCGCGTCGAAGTACACCAAGGACAGCCAGGCCATCCTCATGCCTACCGCCCACAAAACCAACCCGATCAGGAGCATGATTATGGGATACCCAACCGCCGGTCGCCGCTTCACAGGGACATCCTATGGCCCGCCCGCATGGTCCAGACCGTAGGAACTGTTCGGATGTTTCCCCAGCCGAGATGAATCGGCTCGTGCCGAGTTGGCTGATCAGATCCTCAAAGCAGCGGACGAGCCCGCTTGATGATCCACCCGGGGGCCACCAACGCGACACTGAGCGCGACCGCCGCTTCCGCCATGGCGAGCAGCCCACCCTCGGGAAGCGACGGCCACATGAACAGAACCGCAACAGTGAAGTCCCCGGTCGCCGGGACGTTCTGCGCCGCC
>JAIRTF010000201.1 GCA_031255075.1 Bifidobacteriaceae bacterium
GTGGACACCGAAACGCCCGCGGCCGCCGCCAACTCGGTGACAGTGGGCAACTTGGGTGCTGGCTGCCGCAGAGCGGCACGCACCAATTCGACAGCTTTGGTCAACGAAGCGCCAATCGAATCCGAAGAACCCAGCGCCGTCAACTTGGCCGAAATGGTGATCAAACCGACCGCCACTGACTCCTCAGGACAGTCCGGGTCCGGGCGCAGCAACGGCAGCTTGGTGGTGACATACCAGGCCGGTTCGCCGCCCTCCGCGCGGATGATCTCCAGTTCTCCGCGCAACGGTTTGCCGGAGGCCATCACCTCGCGGTCTTGGGCTTCATACCGTTGCGCCAAATCCGGCAAGAACAATTCGCCGGCGGTCCGCCCCACTGCGGCCGGAGCCGAAGCAGCCGAACTGCGCCTGACAAACGCCTCATTGACCGCCACATAGCGGCCCTGGGCGTCCTTGATGGCAAACATCACACCAGGCAGTTCAGACCACAGCGCAACCAGCTCTCCGGTGAGATCAATCCCACCTAAGACCGGGTTGTTCTTTTGGCGCGCCATGTTGCCCTGGATGATACAAGACCGCCCCCACCCGGATAAGGCAGCCTAATGTAATGGCAAAGAACCCAGCTTCCGAACCGTCCACCCCACAGCCGCAGCCAACCCCCGACCAAACTCCGGACCAGGTGTCGCCCACTGGTGAGGCGGAGGACGCCCAGACGAGCCCTGATCAACTGGTTGGGAAGGCCATTGGCCTGGCCCGGGAGTGGTTTGGCGCCACCAGCGCTGAGGCCACCAAGAAGGAACTGGCCTCCACCGAGATGCTGGCCAAACTGGTTCAAGACAGAGCCGGACTGGAATTCACCATGGCCTTTGTGGACCGGGTGGCCAGACCGGATGACAACGCCACCGCCGCTCGCGCCCTGAAGAAGCTGGCCGCCAGCGGCAACGTGCCAGACTTCATTTCCGCACCGGACCGTTTGGCGACCAAGTTTGGCGGCTGGCTGGCCCCGGCAGCACCCGCGTTGGCCATGCCGGTAGCCCGGGCCCGCCTCCGCCAAATGGTGGGCCACCTGGTGGTCGATGCCGCCGACGGCCCCCTGACCAAACACATCGCAGCCGCCCGCGCCGCCGGCTACCGGCTGAACCTGAATCTGCTGGGGGAGGCAGTCCTCGGTGAACGGGAAGCCAACAAGCGGTTGGAACGGACCATCCAACTGGTTCAACGGCCAGATGTGGACTACATCTCCATCAAGGTGTCGTCACTGGCCAGCCAGTTGATCACCTGGGACCGGGCCGGCTCGGTGGAACGGATTCTGGAGCATCTGCGGCCGCTGCTACGGGCCGCCAAGAAATCGAAGACCTTTGTCAACCTGGACATGGAGGAATACGGGGACCTCAACCTGACCATGGACGCCTTTGAGCAGGCGCTGATGGAACCAGAATTCTTGGACTTGGAAGCCGGCATTGTGATCCAGTGCTACCTGCCGGACGCGTTGGGCGCCATGGCAGAGCTGTCCGCCTTTGCCGCCCGGCGGGCAGATGCCGGTGGTGCGCCCATCAAGATCCGGTTGGTCAAGGGCGCCAACCTGTCCATGGAACAGGTTGAATGCGCGTTGCACGGCTGGGAGCAGGCCATTTACCCTTCCAAGGCGGAGGTGGACGCCAACTATGTTCGAGTGATTGATTGGGCTTTGCGACCGGAGAATCTCCGCAACTTGCGGATCGGTGTGGCCGGTCACAACCTGTTCCATTTGGCGTTGGCACATCTGCTGGCTGAGGCGCGCGGGGTGTCCGCGGCGGTCGAATTCGAAATGCTGCAGGGCATGGCTCCCGCCCAGGCGGAAGCTGTCCGCGACACAACCGGTGCGGTCTTGTTCTACACCCCGGTCGTAGCGGCCGAAGACTTTGACGTAGCGATTGCCTACCTGGTCCGGCGCCTTGAAGAAAACGTCGCACCGCAGAACTTCTTGCACCAATCATTCGCGCCAGTCGAAGACCCATTGGCCCTGGCAGAGGCCGCTTTCCGCGATTCGGTGCGGGACCGTGAACGCTATCCGTTGGAGCCGCGCCGCGGCCTGACACCGCCCCCAGCCGATGGTTTCTACAACCAACCGGATTCTGATGCTGCCGTCCAAGCCACCCGCGAATGGGCTTTGGCCGCACTGGCCGCTGGGCCGCCCGCCCAGGCCGTACCGGAACTGACCGATGCGGGAGAGGTGGAGCGCGTCATCGGCCGGGCTGTGGAAGTGGGCGCGTCCTGGGCTGCCACCCCGGTCGCCAAACGGGCTGAAGCGCTGCGGGCCGCAGCCCACGAACTGGAAGCGGCGCGCGGCGAACTGATCAGCGTCATGGCCCATGAGGGCGGCAAAACGGTGGCGGAGGCCGATCCGGAAATCTCCGAAGCAGTCGATTTTGCCCGCTACTACGCCATGTCCGCCGAGGAATCCCTGAACCTGCCTGGGCTGACGTTCACGCCGTCCAAGGTGACGGCCGTGATCCCACCGTGGAACTTCCCGGTCGCGATCCCGGTTGGTGGCATGACGGCGGCGTTGGCGGCTGGTTCACCGGTGGTCATCAAACCGGCGCGGGCCACTCGGCGGTGCGCGGAGGTGGCGGTTGGTGCGATCCGGCGCGGGTTGGCCAAGGCCGGAGTGGAGCCGGATGTGCTGCAGCTGATCCACGTGGCAAACAGTGACTTGGGCAAGCAGATTGTGACCCACCCAGATGTGGAGACTGTGGTGCTGACCGGCTCGATTGAGACCGCTTCGATGTTTGTCAGTTGGCGGCCGGAACTGAACCTGCTGGCGGAAACCTCCGGCAAGAACGCCATCATTGTGACGCCTGCCGCGGACATGGATTTGGCGGCTGCGGACCTGGTCAAGTCGGCTTTCGGCCACGCTGGGCAGAAGTGTTCAGCGGC
>JAIRTF010000206.1 GCA_031255075.1 Bifidobacteriaceae bacterium
CAGTCGGTACCGGATGGCCGCGGCTTGGCGCTGTTCGTGGTGGGGGACAACCTCCGCAAAGGCGCCGCTCTGAACGCCGTCCAGATAGCGGAAGAAGTTATTCGCGGCCGATGACGCGCCCAGCCCCCGTGTTTGGGTCCGCTTGGGGCCGGCTCGGCCACCGCCCGGTGACCGCTTAGATGGCGGCCTGTTTTGAGCCCAGCACCTGGTGTCTTACGGCCCGGCGCAACACTTTGCCAACCTGGGACCGGGGCAGTTCGGTGAGCAGAACAAGCTGTTTGGGCATGGCGTAACGGGAGATGCGGTCCTTGCACCAAGCCCGGGCTTGTTCAAGGGTCAGCTTGGCACCATCAGCCAAGACCACCGCCGCCACAACCCGTTCACCCAGGCTTGGATGGGGCACGCCGATCACCGCCACCTCCGCTACTTGCGGCATGCGGGCCAAGTGTTCTTCCACCTGGGAGGGGTAAACGTTGAAGCCGCCGGTGATGATGACCTCTTTGATCCGGTCCACCAACCGGAAGAACCCGTCCGGGGTGCGTTCCACCACGTCGCCGGTGCGGAACCAGCCGTCTGCGGTGAGGCATTGGGCGGTCTCCTCCGGCTTGCGCCAATAGCCGCTGAAGACTTGCGGTCCCCGCACCCACAATTCGCCCCGCCCGCCTTCCGGCGCATCCAATTCGGGGTGGTCAAGGTCCGCGATGCGGGCTTCGGTGCTGGGGAACGGTACGCCCAGGGTGCCTGGTTGGCGGGCTTCGGAAATCGGGTTGCCCAGCACAATGGGTGAGGTTTCAGTCAGGCCGTAGCCCTCGATCAGCCAGGCGCCGGTGGCTTCCTCCCAACGTTTGGCGACTTCTCCTGGCAGCGACATGGCGCCGGAGATAGCGTGACGGAAGCTGGTGAGGTCGGCGGGGTGCGCGGCATCGGCCGTGGCGGCGGTCACCAACCGGTCAAACATGGGCGGTACCCCGGGGAAGAAGGTGCCAGGCCGGCGGCGTTGGGCCGCCAAGATCAGGTTGACGTCAAACTTCGGGAACAGTACGGTCAACGCCCCCAAGCGGACCGGTGCGGTGATGCAAAGCATCAACCCAAAGGCATGGAAGAACGGCAACGCGCCATAGAACACTTCCTCGCCGGGACGCAAACCGGGCACCCAAGCGATCGATTGTGTGCCGTTGGCCAACAGATTGGCGTGCGTCAGGACCGCCCCTTTGGGGGTGCCGGTGGTGCCGCCGGTGTACTGGAATAGGGCTATATCTTCGGTGTGTGGTTCTGGGATATCAGCGCTAATGGGCTGAGCGGACCGAATCAGCCTGTCCCACTGCGGCAGCTGCCGGCGGCGGCCGGCCGTCATTTCCTTCTTGAGACGGCGGGCCTTGGGGATTGGCAGCTGGAGCGCCCAGCGCAGCCTGGCCGGCAACGCCGCCGGCAATGGCACGGCTATGACATCCAGAGCGCCTTCCGGCAGGGCCGCTTGAGCTATCAGAGCCACTTTGTCCCAGATGATGGCGTGGCTGGCGCCGCAGTCCATCAACTGTTCGGCGAACTGTTCCGGGCCATAGGTCGGGTTGTGTTCCACCGCCACGGCGCCCAGACGCATCAAGGCGAAGAACGCCACCACATGCTGCGGGCAGTTGGGCAGAGCTATGGCAACCACGGTGCCCTTGGTGACACCGCGCGCGGCCAGCACGGCAGCGGCACGATCCACCTGGTTCTTCAGGGCCGCATAGGTCGTGGTGCGGCCCATGAAATCGATGGCTGGATTGTTGGGGTAGACGGCTGCGGCCGCGTCCAACGTGGAGTAAACAGAGCCCGTGGGGACCGGCACATCCGAAGGCACACCCTCCGGGTAGGCCGCCAGCCACGGGCGGGAATTGTGGCGTGGCACCCGCTCAGCCTAACCTACGGTGACGTAAGTGTAGGCCGGATCTTGTCCTCCCACAGATGATCTTTCCTGATCCTCCACATTCGCTGCCAGCGGTTTGTCCGGATCCGCTGAGCTGGCGCGGCCGGCTAGACCCGGTGGCGGAACTTTATCGGTTCGTCAACGTACGGTTCCCAGGCGGCGCGAGTTTCGTCATCGATCCGCTGGGACCGGCCGGTGGCCATGTCGATGAACACCACGGTGGTGGTGGCCCGGGCAAACACGGTGCCCTCTGGCCCAGGGTCCTTGACCAAGCAGCAGACATCGGCTGAGGAGCCACCCAGTTTGCCGATCCACATCTCCACGATCACCGGTTGGCGGCGGTAGTCCAACGGCGCCAGGTATTCGATCTCTTGGCGGGCCACGAACGAGGGCGAACCTGATTCCAGCCCGGAATCCAGTACCGCTGTGGGGTAGCGCGGCTCAGATTCTTCCGGCTGTTTCCAGAACCCTTCAATCCGGGCCTCTTCCAGGATGTGCAGCATGGCCGCGTTGTTGACGTGCTGGTAGGCGTCCAAATCGCCCCACCGCAACTGAACCGGGATCTCAAGCCTTGGCATTGTTGTCCTTCCTAGCTAGCCCAACTGGTTCGCACCAACCCCCTAGTCTGCCACCAGCCTCCGGCCTGCGGCCGCCAAGCCTGATTGGCGCGTCCCAGGGTGCTCCCGGACGTTGGTACGATGACCGAAGCGTGGCGCCGCCGCCTCCCGGGCCTTCGGCCGCGGGCACAGAATTCGGAACCCCAAAGGAGCAACTGTGCGCCTAGACCGCAATGCCGCACTGGTGGTGATAGATGTCCAAAAAGGATTCGATACGCCTGGGATTTGGGGCAAGCGCAACAATCCGGAGGCAGAACGCAACATAGTCGCATTGTGTGAGTTGTGGCAGGCCACCGAGCGGCCCATGGTGTGCGTCCGCCACACCGCCGACCGCATAGTCTCACCGTTCGCGTCTTGGTCGCCCGGCCGCCAGCTCAAGAAGCAGCTGGCAGATGTCCGTTTCGACGTGACGATTGAGAAGTCGGTCCGTTCGGCGTTCATTGGCCAGCCAGATCTGAAGGAGTGGCTTATGACGGCCGGTATTCGGCAACTCGTGGTGACCGGGATTCAAACCAACATGTGCGTGGAGTCCACCGTCCGCATGGGCTCTGACCTCGGTTTCAAAATGGTTCTGCCAATTGATGCGACCCATACCTTCGACGCCCGGCGGGGAGACACGACCGTTAGCGCAGACGAACTGAGGGACATGACGGCGGCCA
>JAIRTF010000272.1 GCA_031255075.1 Bifidobacteriaceae bacterium
AGACATACAGGCCTCCCAAGGCCACGACTTCATCGTGCTCCTCGGCAACTGACAGCTTCTCGGCTTCGAGAGCTTCAGGCCAAGCTGCCTCGTAGGCAGTTGGGTCGGCTTCTGGGTCCAGGCCACGTTCAGCCAAAGCCTGGACGGCTCGGAACTCGGCGTTGCCGCCGAGCATAATGTCGGTGCCGCGGCCGGCCATGTTGGTGGCCACGGTGATGGCTCCCTTGCGCCCGGCCTCGGCCACCACCGACGCCTCACGCCGGTGCTGTTTGGCGTTCAACACCTGGTGCGGTATGCCGCGCTTCTTCAGCAGCGATGACAAGTGCTCAGATTTTTCTACGGAGACGGTGCCGACCAGCACTGGTTGGCCCTTGGCATGGCGTTCAGTGATGTCTTCGACCACTGCATTCCATTTGCCGCTCTCCGCTTTGTAGACCAGGTCAGCCTTGTCTTCACGGATCATGGGCATGTTGGTGGGGATGGGCACCACACCGATCTTGTAGGTCGAGGCGAACTCCGCTGCTTCGGTTTCCGCCGTGCCGGTCATGCCGGACAGCTTGTCGTAGAGACGGAAATAGTTCTGCAGGGTGATGGTCGCCAGGGTCTGGTTCTCAGCTTTGATCTCGACGCCCTCTTTGGCCTCGATAGCTTGGTGCATGCCCTCGTTGTAGCGCCGGCCAGGCAGCACGCGACCGGTGTGCTCATCGACAATCAGCACCTCGCCTTGGAGCACCACATAGTCCTTGTCCTTGTGGAACAGTTCCTTGGCGCGGACCGCGTTGTTGAGAAAGCCAATCAAGGGCGTGTTGACAGATTCGTAGAGGTTCTCAATGCCCAGGTGATCTTCGACGGCTTCGATGCCGGGCTCCAGAATGCCGACGGTCCGCTTCTTCTCATCCACCTCATAGTCTTGATCACGCTTCAGGCGCCGCGCCACTTGGGCGAATTCCGCGTACCACTTGTTGGCGTCACCCTGGGCTGGACCGGAGATGATCAGCGGGGTGCGGGCCTCGTCAATCAGGATCGAATCGACCTCATCGACTATCACAAAGTTGTGTTCCCGCTGGACCAGGTCATCGGCCTTCCAAGCCATGTTGTCCCGCAGGTAGTCGAAGCCGAACTCGTTGTTGGTGCCGTAGGTGATGTCGCAACTGTATTCACGCCGGCGTTCGGCCGGCGTTTGGCCAACTAGGATGCACCCCGTCGATAGCCCGAGGAACCTAAACACACGGCCCATCAGTTCGCTCTGGTATGAAGCCAGATAGTCATTGACCGTCACAATGTGAACGCCCTTGCCGCTGAGGGCGTTGAGGTAGGCCGGCAAAGTTGCCACCAACGTCTTGCCCTCACCGGTCTTCATCTCGGCAATGTTGCCTTGGTGCAAGGCCGCCCCGCCCATAATCTGCACATCGAAGTGCCGCTGACCCAGCGTCCGCTTGGCCGCTTCACGCGTTACCGCAAAAGCTTCTGGAAGCAGATCGTCAAGAGTCTCGCCATCCGCCAGACGCTGCCTGAAACGAGTGGTCTCTTCTTTCAGCTCCTCATCCGACATGTTCTCAAAGGCTGGCTCCAGAGCGCTGACCTGTTCAACTATGGCTTGGAGGCGCCGCAGGGTCTTACCTTCTCCCGCGCGCAGAATCTTGTCTAGCAGTCCAGTCAATTTGCTCTCGTTTCTCCCAGCCGGCCAAGTTTGCCGCTCTCAATGGTAGGGCTCAGCGGCGGCGCGCCGCACCCCGCGGGCGGCTATCGGCGCCCGGTGAGCGGTCGGCGGAAGACTACCTCAGGAAGCGACCGAGGCCTTGGCGGGCACCGTTTCGAGCCGCAACACTCCATAGGTCCAGCCGTGGCGGTGGTACAGCACCGAGGGCAACCCCGAAGACGAGTCAACAAACAAGAAGAACGGGTGGCCAACTAGTTCCATCTCGTAGATGGCCTGCTCAACGCTCATCGGCTCAGCTTGGTGGACCTTCTCCCGGATCACCACCGGCGAACCAGCCAGAGTTGACTCCTTGACCCGGTCGCCGTTGGCCTCGAGCAATTCGGCATCGACAGTTGGCGGCGGCGCCAATTCGGCCGGCGCGTCCACCGGCGGCGTGGTCAACCCCATCATCGCCTGGTCGAAGGCCTGTGCCTGGCGGCGCGTCATCTTGTGCTTGGACTTGCGGCGGTCCTTGGCCCGCCGTTCTTGTTGCATCAACTTACCCATGGCCACATCGAAAGCTGAGAAGATGTCGCCGGCGGAGGCTTCCGCTCTGATGACTGGGCCTTTGCCGCGGACGGTTATCTCAACCGTTTCGGCTGTATCGGCCTGGCGGGGGTTGTTCTCGTGGACCACTTCCACCTGGACCAGTTGCGCCTGCGAATCGTACTGGGCAACTTTCTCCAGCTTGGCGGTTGCAAACTCCCGGAAACGGTCCGGGATTTGGGTGTGGCGGCCTGCTACAACAATTTCCATCTTCTTCGGCTTTCTTCCAAGGTTTCCTGACGCCCAAGGGCGGCTGCTGATCAGTGAAGTGTTAGTCCCTGTGTCAATGAACCACCTCGATCACTCCGGCTTAGGCAGACAACCCGACCGTTCAGCGAGGGCCAGAGCCCACACCCGGTCCGCAGTCTTTCTACAACCAACGTTAGCCCATTGGCCTGCCCGGTTGGCTGGGCCCGCGACCGAATGTCCAGACTCGATTGAATTGCCTTGGCGTCTATCCAAGTGCGCCCGGCCGGCCCAGGATGCTCAGCCGCGGTCCGGCGTTTGGGAGGCGGCAGGGGTGACGGCCAAGACCACGGCGCCAAGGACTTCAGCGCCGCAGTTGGCCAGGGCACGCTCGGCATCAAGCAGGCTGGCGCCAGTCGTCAGAACATCATCCACCAGCAAACAGGGGGACGATGGCGCCTGCCGCACCCGCGTGGCGTTCTCACGGCCACGCATGCGTTCATGAGCCGCCAGCCCGGACTGTTCACGGCTGGTGGCGCGCCGCACCAGGCAGCCTTCGACCGTGGCCTTGAGGCCGGCTCCGGCCAACGCCTCAGCGGCGGCTATAGCCAGGCCGCGGGTGCGGCGTCCGCCCTCGCCCCAGTTGCGCCAGGCCCGCGAAGGGATCGGCACGACCGCAATCGCCGGGCTGATCTGGGCCAACAGGCGCCCGGCCGCCTCGGCGGTGCGGCCAACTGCGCGGGTCAGCTCACGTTCCAGCTCGCCACGGCCCTGCCTTTTCCAGGCGACGATGGCGCTACGCACCCCTCCCGCGTACCAAGCCGAAGACCACACCGGCAGTGCCGGGCCGCCATCGGCCGGCACCAGCCGGGGTGCGCCGGCTTCCCGCCGTTCAACCGGACCGAGCAGTTCCAAACGGCACCGGCTACACAGCGGGCCAGCCAGCTCAGCGGCACAGCCGGCACAATCTGCCGGCCAGATCAGATCAGCGGCGGCCCGCAAGGCCTTCACCGGAGCCGCCTGAACAACCCGCCGAGCGACATCGGCGGTGGTGCCTGCCGTCCGGCCAGGTGTCTGAGCTGCTTCACGGCGCCAAGGTGACCGCTCTGGCACCGCCGGCCAACGGGCTCCAGATCCGTCCACGGGTCGAATAGCGGAATAGGCCGCCGTTGGTGCCGGCCACGAAAATCTCGCCCTGGCCAAGGCCGGAAGTCAAACTGGCCGGCGGATCGGTTGGTGGCTTGAGATAGGTGGCGTTGCCGCCAACTGTGAACTCGACCGGCACTGGCGCTGACCCTGGTTCGGACGGCGCCAAGAAGGCCAAGGTCATGCCGTCGCTCCAGCTCAAAGAGCTGAACGGGGCGTAGAACTGGCCAGCCCAAATAGGCCCAGTCAGCCGCCACGGACCGGTGCCCTGACTGCGGACAATGC